>NZ_JBXBCF010000060.1:0-146193 GCF_056784235.1 Kovacikia sp. CALU 1929 | reverse complement strand
AGTACCGGGAATCTGACTGAGCAGTTAGTGAGGAGTATTTAGAGCATCATCGGAGTCCATCGAATCAGGAGCGCGATAACTTCCTACTTGAGTAGATTAACTTGGGCTTTCAGCCCTTTAGGAACCTATGCACTTTCAGTGCATAGTGGTTCAGTGTGATACTGACTGGAGAATAGTATAAAAAGTTTCCTGAAAAAGCGATCTCGATTCCGGTCAAGTTCAAGAAATTGCTACTAAACTCCGGTACAAAGTTCTGTATGCTTTTGCTGGTAGGGTTTAGGCAAATAACACTGGACTATTCCCAGCAAGCGTTTTAGCCTTAAGTATTGGGTCAAAGGATCTGGGTTTGAGAAGCATTCATGACCCTTGCCCCTTAGTACCTACCCTCTCTTCCCTGCACGTTTAGAGTTCTCACCTATGGCTGATACTTTCTCCTTCGACATCGTCAGTGATTTTGACCGGCAAGAACTGGTCAATGCTCTGGATCAGGCAAAGCGCGAAATCCAGGCTCGCTACGATCTTAAAGACACCAACACAACGCTGGAATTAGGAGACGAGCTAATCACTGTTAGTACAGACAGCGAGTTTACCTTGCAGGCAGTTCATACTATTTTGCAAACTAAGGCTGCCAAACGAAATCTATCCATGAAAATTTTTGATTATGGCAAGGTAGAATCTGCCAGTGGCAACCGGGTGCGGCAGGAAATTAAGCTCAAAAAAGGAATCAGTCAGGAACTGGGTAAGCAGATTACCAAGATCATCCGGGACGAGTTTAAGAAAATCCAGGCATCGATTCAAGGAGATGCGGTGCGGGTCACTGCCAAATCCAAGGATGATTTACAGGCAGTGATTCAGCGGCTAAAACAGGAAGATCTGCCAGTTGCGCTGCAATTTACAAACTATCGGTAAAAGAAAACTTCAGAAGAGATATGAGGACACACAATTTCAACTGTCAGCTCCAAATCAGGCAAATTTGAAAAGCCTCTAATAACGGGATCTGCAACTAATTCGCCCTCATCTCCACTCTTTCCTCCAAGGAGAAGGGCTGTCAGACATTTCCTGTCCCCTTTCCTGCTGAGAGAGGGCTGGGATGTAGCTTGCTTCCCGAAGAGTGGGCAGTTCTTGCAGGCATTTCAGCAAAGTCGCCCATCCCAGTTATTATCTGAAGCAAAATTATCTGGAGCAAAACCCTCAAATCCTCCGCTCAGGTGAAGAGCTTGAGCCATTCTTTTGGAGAGCGCGTACTATGGAGGGACATTCCAGCAGAGTGTTTCCTCTGGGAGCATTTTGATGGAATGTGGGAAGCTTCCCACATTCACGATTCACCATGCTAAGAAATCAGTTTCTCCTGGGGTTCGTTGCTTTTGGCATCAGTTTTAGCATTAGCTGGGCATCAGACCGGAATGTGAACAAAGCCCTGGCTACCGGGCTAACAACTTTGCCTGCGGCTGTCATTGCCTCAATGATGGTCGATCGCCGCTCCCACCCCAAACTGGAAGCCCGAATCGTCGCGCTTAAGAACCATATCCGGGTTCTGAAAAAGCGTCATGCAGAAACCTATCAAGCATACGCAGAGTTGGCAGCGGAGCGGGAGCAGTTGGCGATTGAGTCTAGCTCTGAGCAGCCTCCTCCGGTCATGCTACGCTTACCGCCTGCTCCTACGCCCTCTACGGTTCCTAAGAAGCCCATTAGTTGGGATCTGTCAATGCCAATGGATTCGGATCCAACCATTGACGTGAAGCCATATGAACTCCCAACTGAAATTCAATCCTTACCAAAAGCTGAGCCGAAAGCTGAATCTGCGACGGCTAAATCTCCTGCCCCAAATGCCCAGTTGAACCAGGTTCTGGCTGAAGCAACGGCAGCAAAACGCAAAATTGAAGCCAGCTTAAAATCCCTACGGGGAGAGCTAGACAAGTTGCAGGGTCAGGTTTCGAGTCATCGCCATACACGAGACACGTTAGTTCAAGAGTTGATTGATTTGAAACGACAGAAGCAGCAGTTGGAAGCTGAGTCTGCAACTTTAGAGAAAGATGTGAATGACTTGAAGCGCTGCCAGAATGAACTGAATCAGCATCTTTCTGATTCGGAGGCAAGACGCAAAGAACTGGATCAGGGGTCCCATCCTTTGCAAATCGCTGTGAAGCAGCTCCAAAACCAGGTTGGTACGCTGCAAGATGAACTGCGTAGATTAGAGATTCAGGTCAGCGATCGCCGCCAACAAAAGGATGATTTGGAACATCAGTTAGCCACTTTAACGGTTCAGCTTCAGTCATTACAGGAACAGCGGGATCTGCTTGCTCGCTCTCCAGCCGAGAAAAACGGAAAATCTCACCCGACGCCTAAAAAAGATGCCAGCAATGGTAACGCATCAAATCCTAAAAAAGATGCCAGCAATGGTAACGCATCAAAACATTTGAATCCACGTCCCGTTGTAACGGTTAGTGCCAGTCAGCCAGAGCCGGTGAAGGCTCAAACTATTGCAGCAACCCCTGCACCAGCGAAAGCTGAACAGTCGGCTGTCGAATCTGATGGCTGGGATGAGTTGATTGATCAACTGCCGGAGTATGAAATTCAGGTGTTGCGGGCAATTGTGGAGCAATCCAACCCAGCAGGTTTGATTAAAAAAATTGCGGAAGAAAATTTGACAATGCCAGAGATGTTGATTGATTCGATCAATGAACGGGCATTGGAGACCATTGGTGACATCATCGTAGAACCGGGAACAAATTCCAGTTCGGCGGCGATCGCCCGCGAACACCTGCGAACGGTCAAGAAACTCCTCAAAACCTATGGCGCTTTTTAATAGGTGTTGCTGGTTTGGAGAATGAATTTTAGGTTAGGGCTAACCTCCAAGAGATTCAGTCCGCGTCCCTAACTAACGGGCGACTCTTGCCCATACCGCCTCAAAGTTAGAATTGATGGGAAGTCTCTTCAGTTCCTGAACCGTTAGCTTTGAGTTTCTAGCAATTACTCCGATGATATTGCCTCGCCGCCCACCCATATCTCTTAAGTTAATTGAAGTATTGGCTTCGATATTAGTGCCAATCCCTGGAAGGGTAGTTGCTTTAATGGTTTTGTCGTCATCAGCCAGGGTATTTGTACCTCTCGGTACTTTACCCAAGTAAACCCAACCGCTAAGGGAGGGGCGTTCTGAAGTAAGTTGTTGCAAAAGTTTGACTTCTGTCTCAGTACGGTTCGTTTTATCCGTTTGATCCTGAGTAGCAGCTTCTCTCGATTGAGCCGTAAGGCGCTTTTGTAGCTTGGCTTCAATATCTTTTTTGAATTCAGGGGAGGCAGAGGCATCACCCAAAATCAGGTCAGCAATGGTTTGACGCAAAGCCTCATTGTCACTCACAATAGCCACTGTAAAAAGAATCGATTTGTCCGATTCTTGCTTTGCTAAGGAATATAAGCTAGCCAGGGCAATTTTGGCTTTAGCAGGGCTGGTGTCTGTTAGATTTGGTAACTGCTCTTGAATTCGTTTTGCAAATTCCTGCACTCGTTTAGTTTCCTGATCGATTTCCTGCAATCGGTTAGAAGTATATTGGGCACTTGCAGCAGCTTGGTAAGATTGCCAGCCGGTAAAGATCCCGAACAAGGAGACAAGAACTGCGGTTAGAATTTGTAAATTTTGTAGAAGGGATCGCCCATCGGCTGATTGCTTGGCTTGTGATTCACGATCGCTTGTCATGGGATAGATAAGTAGGTGAGACTAACTTAAATGTAAGACCTGTGTCGGTTGGGTTGAGGCAGGAAACCCAACACCTGCATGGGTTACGCCATCGCTAACTCATTCTAATTATTTAATTCAATTCACTATAGAATTTTGGCTTTTACAATTCTTCTGGAAGATTAGGGAATCTAATAACCTTAAAATTCGCGCAGGGAGAAGATCAGGGTTGCGATCGCCAGCAGCAGCACAATGTAAAGTAAGCCATAGCCTGCATTGATCAGCAGCATATCAATCCCAGGAATTTGCCCATAAACTGCCTGATTTTTGAGATCAAGTCGTGCCAGATCGGGTAGCACCAGGTATAGGCTTCTGGTCAGGTTTTCAATCGCCGGGTTTTTGCTGAGGGTGCCCAGCGTGACCAGATCACGGGTAAAGTTACCCATCAGGTATACCGCAAAGGTCAGCAGGGTTGCCAGGAGTGAACTGGTAAAAACCCCAAAAGTGATCGCGACGGCTGTAATCAGAGATAGCTGAAGAAATAGATAAAACGAAGACACTAGAATGCTAGCTGCGGGATAGGGCACCTGACTGAGGGACAAAATCCCAAAGTAAATTGCCGTCATCGCTGCCACTAACACGGCTAGCACCGCCGACAGTCCCAAGTGCTTACCGACAATAAACTCGGTACGGCTGATAGGTTTGGTAATCAGCACCAGCACTGTGCGTTTTTCGATTTCTTTGTTGACCAGTCCTGTGCCAACAAACACGGCGATCACCAGACCCAACAGGCTCATCGCTGCCAAGCCTATGTCCAGGATGATTTTGTCCTGAGTGGCAGCCGCAACCTCTGGCAATAGCCGAACACAGGCACCTAAGAAGATAGCGAACAACCCCACCAGGTAGAGGACGCGATCGCGGATTACTTCGCGGAACACATTTGTAGTAATAACCAGAGTTCTCCCCAGGTTCATGCAGCCACCCTCAAAATTCGCCAGACCCATCATATTCCACCCACTCACCCCTATACCGTTTCTCCCCATTAAACATTTCCCGGTTTCTTCTAAGGGAGGGGAGCGGTTTCTGGTTGCGGCATCGCTTCTGTGCCTGATACCGCTTCGGATGGAGTTTCCTGGAGAGGCAGGGCATCCGGCGTGACTTCTATCCGCGAATAGTCAGGCTTTCCAGCGAAAGGACCCCTGACCCCGCCACACGCCACCTCGGCTATCCCGGATACGGCGGGTGGGGTTGTGCTTTCACCCGGTGCCACCCGTGTACCAGGGGTTCTGTTAATCAAGCAGGTCTTGGTCATGTAATACCCCGCTCCATCAGTAGTCGGTCCTGTCCAGATGGCAAATAGCTGTAACGCATACTCCATGCCAGGCACGGGGCGTGCCTCTAGTTGCCACAGTTGGTTCTCCTCCAGGTCGTTCATTAGCCTGAATACATCATCCACAAACTCTTGTTTGCGTTGATTCAGTTCAAATAACCATCGCTCGACCTCTGACCAGGGACGCCCTGCCAGTTGACCCTCAACGGTTTCACCAGCCCGATCTAGAAGAATGGTTCCCCGTGGAGCCGGTTTATCTCTAGGGTTGAGGTCTAAAACGAATGCACTTCTGCTCAGATCTCCGGACAAAATGCTGGGATATTGTTCCAGCCAATCCTGGGTTGAAAAGTAAAGACCAATCCAACAACTGAGCAGCAGATTACTCAGCATTAATAGAATAATTTGCTGGCGATCTTCTGGCTTTTCAGGAAGGGTGTATTTGGGTCCGAGTTTAATAAATTTAGGCAGCGAGGCAATGGTTGCCGAAATGGGGGGCCAAAATACCAGAGCAACGGAAATAGGTGTATTCAATAAGCTTCCGAATAGGAAAATGCAGAACAGCGCTCCAGTAATCCAGGGCGCAAAGTAGAAGTTGTTGAGGGTCAATCCTTTCTTGACATTGATCTCGATATCGGGTGCAGCTTTTAGCTTCTCTTCATGCATAAACCAGTGGACACCTGGTATTAGAAATAGCCAGCCCACGGTTGCAATAAAAGTATGAATAATCTGGTTACGGGGCAGCATTGAAAAGACCCAGGAAAAAACACTGATCCAGATTAATACTTGCCACGAATCCCATTTGTCTTTAGGAGGGGTTAGTATATTAACAATTTGTTTAAAGGTGTTTTGAATGGATGAAACAATACTTTTGGCAATATCCAATGCAAAGATTGAAGTAATTGCCAGAACCAGAATCAATCCAATGGGTATCAGCGCCAGGAGCCAGAGAAATACTGGGGAAATGGCTAATCCAGGAATTAGCTGGGATAAAAGGATTGGGTTCAAGGTAGTGCCCATCTTAGGAAATAAACTTAAAAGCTAAATTTATAGAAGTGAAAACCGATTTTGGTCAAGATAACGAGCCAGCAAAATCAGAAGAATCGTACTAAAGCTAGCAGCATTGGCGACTAAGAGAGCATAGGCGTTGTCATTCGCTTTAATTCCAACAACCTGATTGCTCCTACCACGGAATCTCTTAACTTTTTCGACCTCAACTTTCGGCTCTTTCTTAACTTTTCCCAACGTGTATTCCAAAAGTTCTAAGCCCTTTAGCTCGATTAGAAATGTCCCTACAAATAGAGCCAGCATGGTCAGGACTAAGTTTGGAGCTATTCCTGTTTGCCAAAAATTGGTGTGGAAGCGTTCAAAAAAGATATAGCTGATAATTTGTAGCTTTATATTTGCCGGAATAAAGCGTTGAGCCGCAAAGAAGACTAGCCAGCCCACAAAAGTAGACAGTAGATTGACCGTAGCAGAGTATTGCATACTATCCTTATGCTTAATACTTAACAGGCGATATAAAACATACCCTTCAATGGCGATCGCTATCAGCAAAAACATAAACTGAAAGGCGATCGCTCTAAGTGGCAATGTATTAAACAACATGCTTCCCGGTATAAGTTTGGTTCAGCGCTAGAGCATAAATAGTACTCTCATTCTACTGATCCCAGCTTGAACGATTGACACGATTTACATTGCATTCGTATGGAATCCCATCGGTTTGACCTCACCCTAAGTCTCTGTCGGAAGGTATTACCTTTTTGTAAAGGCATTAAAACCCGCGAGTCACTGGTTTGGGTTATTGACTTACTCTCCTGAGAAATGATAAGCATCTAGTGGGCATTCCGTAATCTCCCGTAATTGGTGGGTAATCGGCATACCCAATTCCCTTGTGTCGTCCTGTTGCGTGATACGGTTGCTGGCTCGGCGCTGCAACACAAGCCAATGGAAAACTGAAATGTCTCAAAGCTGGAAGACGGCTCATCGCTGGATGGGGTGGTGCATTTCGCTGGGTGTAGCTGGTGTAACTGTGTCCTTACTGATTGAGAGCTTGGTCAAAGGGGGCGATCGCGCCTTTGCTCAGATCATTCCCGACAGCACCCTGGGAGCGGAGCAGTCAGTTGTAACCCCCAGCACCAACGTTCGCGGACTGCCAGGGGTTTTGATTGAAGGCGGGGCAAGGCGGGGAGTCAACCTGTTCCAAAGTTTTTCAGATTTCAACGTGGGCAACGGGCAACGGGTATATTTTGCCAATCCAGCAGGCGTGGAAAGTATTCTCGGTCGGGTCACGGGGCGGAACCCCTCCAGCATTTTAGGAACCCTGGGCGTGGATGGCACTGCGAACTTGTTTTTGCTCAATCCCAGGGGCATTCTATTTGGAGCCAATGCCCGCCTCGATGTTGCCGGTTCCTTTGTCGCCAGTACTGCCGATAGGTTGGAATTTGGCAATGGGCTTGCCTTCAGCGCTACCAACCCGGAGGCACCCCCCATGCTCACGGTCAGCCTGCGTCCGGGGTTGCAGTATGGCACAAATTACCAGGGAGATATCTCCAGTGCAGGGCATCTGGCAGTCGGTGCCGGACAAACCCTCTCTCTGGCAGGTCAGGCAGTTACGATCACCGGTTCCCTGTCTACTCCAGGAGGAACAGTGCAGGTCTTGGGCGATCGCATTGCCCTACTAGACGATGCCCGCATTAATGTCTCTGGCAGCAATGGAGGTAATGTTTTTATCGGTGGCAGCTTTCAGGGTAATGGCCCCCTACCCAATGCCCAGGAAACGACCATTGCTCCCAACGTAATCATTAACGCTGACGGGATTGGTCCCGGTCTGGACGCATCATCTCTCCAGAATGGCGGTAATGTCATTGTTTGGGCAGACGGGATTACACGCTTCTATGGCATCATCACTGCCAGGGGAGGAACCGTAGGCGATGGTGGATTTGTCGAAGTCTCTGGAAAAGAAAACCTGATCTTCAATGGCTGGGTAGATGCCAGCGCCCCCAACGGCAGACCAGGCACCCTGCTGCTTGACCCAACCAATATTGAGATTGTTTCCTTTGGCGGAGACCCCGGCAGTCTGGATGACCTGTTAGCCATTCCCGGTAGCACTGATCCCAAAGTCATTAACACCAGCGTTACCCGGATCAACGCCGACCTGATCAATCAATCTCCCAATCCCGTTGCCCTGCAAGCCAGCAATAACATCACCTTTAGCGCTCCCATCACCATTACTACCCCCGGTTTTGATTTCACCGCGACGGCTGGAAACAACATCTTTGTCAACAGCAACCTTTCCACTAACCAGGGAAACATTACACTCAATGCCTTAACGGGAAATGTTGAAATTAATAATGCAACTATTGATACTAATCGGTTTTTTGTGGGTCTCGCGGGAGATATACACATTGCTGCTGGGCAGCAAATCGCAATCAACAATGGCATTCTAGATGCCAGGAGCAACAGCGATGGTTCAGGCTTTAGTACGATTCGCCTCACGTCCAGGGAAAGTTCGGTTTCTTTAAACCAATCAACTGCCAGCACAACCAATTTTGGTACAGGGTTGGCTGGAGATATTTTTATCGATGCTCAAGAACGGGTTGAAATTACCAACGGCAGCAGTATTTTTAGTCGTGGCAGTTTTGGGCGAATTTTGATTGGTGTCAACGCTGAGTCTGAATTGAATAATCTGCAAACTACGCCTCTGCCAGCGACCATTCAAATCAGCAACTCCACACTAAATAGTGAAAACTCCGGAAACACTAATCAAGGTAGAGTTAGTCTCTTTGCCCGTAACCAGGTTGAGATTACAGGGAGCAGGCTGACTAGCACCAGCAATAACAATGACACCGATACCTTCAGTCGGATTGAAATCATTGCCAGGGAAGGTTCAGTCTCGTTGGATGGAAATCCACAAATTAGCACTACCAACTTTGGAACAGGTTTTTCAGGGGATATTGTTATCTCTAGCAGAGATGACCTTTCAATCACAAACAGCAATATTTTTAGTCGGGGAAACCAGGGTCGGGTGTTGTTGGGGCAGTCTGATAACTTTAATCCTAATTACCCCAGCTTTTCACCCAGATTGATTAGCATCCAACGCTCGACAGTCAATACCAACAACGACTCAGTTGAAGGCGGCATCGGTTCTGATATTGATGCGGGTGGTGTTTCTGTGCGGTCAGCAGGTTCGATTAATATTACAGGTAGTTCCGAAATAGCAAGCAGCACAAGACGGCAGGGCGATGCGGGTGCCGTTATTGTTCAAGCTCCAGAAACTATCACCCTCGACGATAGCCGAATCTTTAGCAATGTAGAAAACGGTGGTATTGGGGATGCAGGCATTGTTTCAGTTTCCGCCCGCTCACTGTTTGTCCTGAATGGTGGACAAATTCAAACATTGGTGCGGGGACCCAACGACGACGGACCCGCTGGACAGGGAAATGCAGGCATAGTGAGGATTTTTGCACCTGAAACTGTACGGGTAATTGGTAGAAACGCTCAAGGACTTCCCAGCGCCATTTTTACCAGCATTCAGTCTGGGGTCAATGGAGACGGTGGCGATGTTTTGATTGAAACGCGATCGCTCCACATCCGCAATGGTGCCAAGGTAGACGCTAACAACTTTGGTTCTGGGGAAGCAGGTAACATTTTGATATCTGCTCTCGGTATCTGGGTCGATAACCGATCATTTATTACTGCTAGCAGTTTGGATGGTAAGGGTGGCAACATCTTTTTAGATGTGCCAGGAGCAATCATTTTAGGTCGTAATGGGAACATCACCACGTCTACCCTTCAAGGCTCGACTGCCTTTGGAGAACGGGCAGGCAATATTGCGATCGGTAGTGGTAATCCTCAGGAAGAGTTCACATCCTCTACAGGAATTGCCTATCGATTTGACGATCGCATTTTACTGCTGGCGGGCAAAACAGCTCGCGACAATAACATTTACTCTGTAGGCATTCGTGCCGATGGTGGGTTTATCCGAGTTAATGCTTTTCGTCTGCAAGACATCGCTCGAAGACTAGATTCACCCATTACAAATGACATCACAGCCGAGTCAATCTTTGGCGTGTCTGGTGATGTCGTTGTTAGTGCTGTCAACATCTTCCCCTCCTTCCGGGTAGACCCTCTTCCAGAAAGGTATGAAGCGCCCAGAGTCTCTGAAGGCTGTGACCCGCGAATTCGGCAGGAAACCAGCCAATTTGTCGTGACCGGCCGGGGTGGGTTACCCGCTGATCCCACTGAAGTTTTGAGTCCAAACACGATCGCTACCTCTGGAGATCAGTCCCCAACCACGGTTGCCCCCACTAGTACTGTCAGCACCGAATCGCTCTCCATTAATCCCGCCCGTGGCTGGGTACGGGATGCTAACGGCAACGTGCGCCTGGTTGCCCATGCCACCGACTCCACCAATCCTGCCGTCCCTTCTTTCCTGTGGTCCATTCCCGGTGCCTGCAACCCTCTCTAACTCCATTCCCTCACTTCTCACCTTGACGGGATTCTCAACTTTCAACTCTCAACTCTCCCCTCCCGCCCCCTCCCCGCTCCGCTCTAACCCCAATGTCCGTCATGTCCCCCAAGCCGTTCTCCCTGCACCGTGCCCAGGTTGTCCTGGGGCTATTCATCCTTTACGGTAGTCTGACAAGCCGCCCCGCCAATGCCCAGGTGTTGCAGTCTCAACAGCCCGGTTTGAATCCTGCCCGTCCTGCGGTTGAGCCACCCCGAATTATTCAGCCACCCTCCATCCAACCCCTACCCGAACTCGATCCAGAGCCACTGCCACCGCCGCCCCTGGAGGATCTACGCCTGCCAACTCCCGTGCAGCCGTCCCCTGAAACTCCTGGCATTCCAGCGACAGTCAGGGTTGAGCGGTTTGTTCTGCAAGGTAGCCAGGTCTTCAGTCAAGCAGAAATTGACGAAGTCACAAAAGACTTGATCGGCAGGGAAGTCACCTTTGCTGAACTGCTCCAGGCAGCGGAGGCAATTACCCAACTCTATGTCAGCCGGGGATACATTACCACTGGGGCATATCTGCCTGCTGATATCACCATTCAAAACGGAATTGTGCCGATTCAGGTGGTAGAAGGGGGAGTCGTACCGGAGGATATCCGGATTCGGTTTAAAGAAGGAACCCGGCACCGGCTGCATCCCAATTACATTCGTAGCCGCCTGGCGCTTGCAACCCAGAAGCCCCTGAACCGACAAAAACTGCTGGAGGCATTGCAACTGTTGCAAATTAATCCCCTGGTTCAGGATATCCGGGCAGAACTGGCAGCCGGGACTCGCCTGGGACAGAGCATTCTGGATGTGGAGGTGGTGGAGGGGAAGACGTTGAATGCCTCCTTGCTACTGGACAACGGGCGATCGCCCAGCGTCGGTAGTTTTCGGCGGCAACTTCAGGCAACCACAATCAACCTCACAGGTATTGGCGACCAACTGCTGTTGGCATTTACTAATACCAACGGCAGCAATGCTGGAGACCTGAGCTACACCTTTCCCCTCAATCCCGGCAACGGGACTCTGAGTTTCAACTTTGGCATCGCTGCCAGCAAAATTATTGAGGAACCCTTTGACATTCTGGATATCCGCTCCAACTTCCGCTACTACGAATTGAGCTTTCGTCAGCCCATTCTCGAGACCCCCACCCGCGAATTTGCGCTCGGTCTAACCCTGACGCGGGAAGAGAGCAAAGCCACCATCATTGACGGCGAAATCCCCTTCCCTGTACCCGGTTCTGATTTTGAGGGACGTACCATTGCCAATGTCCTGCGCTTCTTTCAGGATTGGACAAAACGGAGTGAACGGTCTGTATTAGCTTTGCGATCGCAGTTCAGTTTTGGGCTTCCTATCCTGGGCTACACCGACAACGAGAGTGCCCCCGATGGTCAGTTCTTCGCCTGGAGGGGACAGGCTCAATTAGCGCAGGCACTCGCTCCCGATACGCTGTTACTCCTGCGGGGCGACGTGCAACTGGCAGACCGTCCGCTGATTCCAATTGAACAGTTCGGCTTGGGTGGACCCTTCACCGTCCGGGGTTACCGTCAAGATGCCATCCTGTCTGACAACGGCATCTTAGCCTCTGCCGAAGTTCGCATTCCCGTCTGGCGCATCCCCAGCATTAACGGACTATTGCAAGTTGCCCCCTTCTTTGACTTCGGTACCGCCTGGAACCGATCCAACGACTCGGAACCCGACCCCAACACCCTCGCCTCCCTTGGTTTGGGCTTACGATTTCAAATCAGCGATCGCCTCAATGCCCGCTTCGACTGGGGACACCGCCTGATTCCAATAGGCGGTGAGAAGAAAACCTTGCAAGAAAAGGGATTGTATTTTTCGTTAATCTATAGCTTTTTTTGAAGGATGAAAGATGAAGGATAAAGGATGAAGGAAATCTAAAATTCAAAATTGGGTTAGAGAGATGGTTTTTGTAAAAAGGAAAAGGGACGCATTATGAGGCGGCAAACAAGCTTCGGCAACCGACTGGATAACCCATCCAACAGAACCACAAGTGTGGTGAAAAACTTATCCGTTTCATCCGTGTTTCAATCCGCTGCCCGCCTGCTTCGTCGCCACCTTTACCCCATCCTGGCGATCGCCACTCTCCTCCTCTGCCTCACCACTCCCCCCCTCCTCGCCAAAACCCCTTCCCCCTCCCAACTCTCAACTCTCAACTCTCAACTCTCAACGCCCAACGCCCAACGCCCAACGCCCTCCCCCCTCGACCAGGGCAGACTGCAATACGAAGCTGGAGAGTTTGAGCAGGCGGTAGAAACCTGGAAACAGGCAGCTACCGAGTATGCCCGCACCGGCGATCGCCTCAATGAACTTCGCAGTCGCACTAACCAGGCACAGGCATTGAAGTCATTGGGTCACTACCAGGCAGCCTTGAAAATTCTCAAAGATCTGAAACAGAGCGTACAAGACGAGCCAGATTCAGTGGAAAAGGCGCAGATTTTGCGATCGTTGGGGGATGCCCACTATGCTGTGGGCGAACTCAAGGAAGCCCGTGAAAATTTGAACAAAAGCCTGGAAGTGGCTCAACGGCTCAACTCCATCAAGGATATCAGCAGCGCCCGCTTTCACCTGGGACTGGTTAACCGAATTGAAGTGAACCAACTATTGTCTCAGCGATTGGAAATCGACTATGGAGAAGAGTCTAAACAACTCCTCAAAAATGTTCTGAATCAGCTCACTCAAGCCCGCGAAAGTTTTCAGCAGTCAACCGGAACAGACTCTCTCACAACCATTCAAGCAAAGCTGAACGAAATTAGCCTCCTAATTACCGCCCTACCCCAGTTCAACCGCGCCTTTTCAGAGGCACTCAGTGATGAATCCGTCGCCCTCACAGACCTGGCAGATCTGCCCCTGCCGCTGTTGAGAGAATTTCTGAGTGACTCAACTCTGACTCTTCAACCCAGCCGGATTAGCATTGAAACAGAGGGAAAAATCCAAAAACTTACAACGCTCAACTGGTGGAAAGCAGAAATTGCTCAACTCACGGAGGATTTACTATCATTGCTGACCCAAATTCCTGCCCAGTTAAATGAGCTGCCCTCGACACGGGCAAGCATTGATGCCCGTCTCAACTTTGCTCAAAACTTACTTAAGTTCAAATCAGTTGCCCTTGAAACCAGGGAATCTGATTCCCGTTTACGAAGGCTGAGGGACGCAATCAAAGCGGCTCAGGCAGCGCAATCCACACAACCTGTTGCAGTGGCTTCCAGCAGCGCCAAGCTGTCCAAACCGCTGCCTCCCCCTCCCCCTCCCTTTCTGCCTGAAAGCACCTACCTGAAGCTTCAGACCGTTACCCGCACTTCTTTGCAAGGGGCGGCTGACATCCTCAAGCAAGCGATCGCGGATGCCCAGGGCTTAAAAAACAAACGGGCAGAGGCTTACGCCCTGGTCGCCCTGGCAGAACTGTATGGACAGCAGGCACAGCCGGGAAAACCTTCAGAACCCAGGCTGTGGGCAGACATTGAAACCCTGTGCCAGCGATCGCTGCGACTGGCACAACAAAGCAATTCCCCTGAAATCATTTATAAGGCACAGCGGTTGCTGGGAAAGGCACTCAAAGAGCAGGGCAGCATTCGTGGCGCACGGGCGGCTTACCGGGTGGCTGCTCGCACGTTGCAGTCGTTACGGGGAGACTTGGTTGCCGTTAACCAGGATGTGCAATACGACTTCCGTAACAGCGTTGAGCCGATTTATCGAGAAACCATTGAGGTGTTGCTACCGGCTCCTGGAGAAACCCCCAATAGTCAAGATCTGAATGAAGTTCGCAAAGTAGTTGAGGATTTGCAACTGGCAGAACTGGATAACTTCCTGCGGGAAGCCTGTATTCAGGGAAAAAATATTGCCCTCGATCAGGTGGTTGACCGGGATAACCCTACCACGGCGGTCATTTACCCCATCATTGTGTCGCAGCAGCGATTAGGTGTCATCGCCAAAATTCCAGGTCAGAAGGATCTGCGTTACCAGGCATTTGACCATCAGGATGTGGAAGCCACCCTCAAGAAATTTCGAGAACGTCTGATTGCTCAAGACAATTTGGGGTTGCAACAGTCAGCCCAGACAGTCTACGAATGGTTGATTGCCCCCTTCCGTACTGACCTGGAGCAAAGCAACGTCGATACCCTGGTATTTGTGCCTGATGGAGGATTCCGTAATGTCCCTATGGCAGCCCTGTTTGATGCTCAACAGCAAAAGTACCTGATTCAAGAATACGCGATCGCCATCAGCCCCGGTCTCCAGCTATTTGACCCTAAGTTCCTGGCTCAAACTCGCCTCAACGTGCTGGCGGCTGGCAAACAGGACTTCGCCAGTTACCCATCGAATGACGCATTCCCTCAAACAAGTCAGAGAAATTTTGGTAGGTTAGATGCTGTTGCAGCCGAACTAAAAGCGATTCAGGATAGGGTGCAGGCACAGATTCTATTTGAGGCAGAATTTACCCGTCAATCCTTGAAAACCAAGGTTGTCGAGAATCCCTTTAACGTGGTTCATATCGCCACTCATGGAGTTTTTGGCGATCGCAAAGAGGAAACCTACATCGTTGCTGACGATGGGGACATTTATGTAGACGAGTTGAGTACCATTCTTCGCAGCCGAGATCTTTCTGGTGGCACATCGATCGAATTACTGGTTTTGAGTGCCTGCGAAACAGCCCAAGGAAATGATCGGATAGCATTGGGTCTCACCGGCGTAGCGGTTCGTGCGGGTGCCCGCAGTGCTTTAGGAACTCTATGGCTTGTGAATGATCAATCAACTTCGATCATGATGGATCGGTTTTACACCGAATTGGCAACGGCTAAAACAAGCAACCTGACAAAGGCAAAAGCGCTGCAAATCGCCCAACGCGATCTATTAGAAAACCCTGACCATGCCCAATATAAAACCCCCTTCTACTGGGCACCGTTTATTCTGGTTGGCAACTGGCTATAGATCCTCAAAACCTTGACATCTCCGACATTTTACATGTGGCACCTACAGCGGTTCTCATGCTGATTGTTATGAGTCATTAGTCATTAGTCCTTTGTGAGTAATCAATGACCAATGACCAAAAACAGACCTTACAAAGCGAGAATTGCTATACCATCACTAAACCTCACCCCGAATGGTAAAAGAGTAGTCACCCCCCGGTTCCAGTTGATAGTCGCTTTGCTCTAAAAAACGTCCAAGGGGTTCTTTAATCAGTGCTCGCCCCAGGGAAGGCTCTACCGACAACTGACCCTGGCTGAAACACCATTCAAACTGCCACTCAAACTGGTTAGCGCGAACCTCACCGGCAATCTTTCCCTGTTGCCAGGACTGACGGGTGATGCGGACATAGGCAGTAGTCTGAGGCAATCGATGGGATCCCACAATCGTGTCTGATGGCTGCTGTCTCTAGTGTGCAAGTTGAGCATCAGGCTCAAACACCCACAATACCAAACCCTTAGGGATAGTCGTCAAGACGACTCTGTTACCGAGTTTTGCCATTCGTTCTGAAGCTCGTTGTGCAGATTCTAGCGTGGGATAGAACTTTACGTAGCTGTAGAACTGGTTGTTATAGGCGATCGCCCCTACAGGTTTGGACACATCTGGCAGAACAACATGACAGGTTCTGACCTGTTTATGATCCAAAATTAGAGCGGCATTGGGGGATGGGTTTGGGGATAACATTGCCCTTAAATTGTTTGCCATAGCCAATTAATCATTTACTTTATAAAACGGTTCGTAGACATACTGATCCCTCAAAATCTAAGCCACGTAAGGAATACAGGCAACCGATAAAATACACACTTTGCAGAGCCATAAAATTAATTTATTGTTTAGTCTCCGCAGCATTTCGGTTGTTATACAAGTTCATGGCTTTTTCTATACCATGCTTCAAGCTATACTCCACAGCTCCCACGACCAGTCGGAGTACTTCTGCCATGACTTGAGCCTCGCTCTCAGAAAAACGTCCCAGAACATGGGAAACCGCATCTTTATCAGGATGCGTTTCCTTGGCACTGCCAATTCCAATCCGAAGTCGGGGAAAGGTTTGAGTTCCGAGGTGGGCGATCGCCGACTTCATCCCGTTATGCCCCCCTGCCGAACCGGATAGCCGCAGACGCAGTTTGCCAACAGGCAAATCCATTTCGTCATAGATGACCAGGACTGACCCTGACGGCAGTTTATACCAGTCTGTAACTGCCCGAATTGCCTGCCCAGAGTTGTTCATGTAGGTGGTTGGTTTCAGTAGGCGCACCTTTGCCCTACCGGATCCCAATCCTTCACCGAAGATTCCCTGAAACTTGCGATTTTCAGCTAGTCCAATTTGCCAGGTGCGTGCCAGAGCATCGATCGCTTCAAACCCAATATTGTGACGGGTGCGATCGTACTTTGCGCCGGGGTTTCCCAATCCAACAATCAACTGAGGAAACACAAGAGCAGGTTTAACTTCATCACTGGTCACTGGCATAGATAGCTTGATTACGTAGAGCGAGGCAAGGCACGGACTACCCCTATATTTTTCAGGTTGAACCGCAAACCCCTTACACAAGATGTAGTTACAAGAGCACTGACCAAAAGTGGAATTATAGTTGAATTGGTTCAGACAAGGAAATGTCAGTCCAAGGATAGTGCAGAATGTCAGAGTATTTTATCTGTCCCAACTGTGGGGTGGAGGTACCAATTAAAGCCCGTGCCTGCCCCGAATGCGGTTCCGACGAAGAAACCGGCTGGTCAGAAGCGGCAAAATACACCCACTTGCTCCCGTACAAGGGTGACTCAGGGGGCGATGGGTCAATGTCGAGAAAGTGGCAAAAGTGGGGGGTGGGACTGATTGCTGCCGTCGTGCTGACTGCCTTTCTCGCTACCCAGGGGTTCATCTGGAGCTTATACATCATTCCCTTGTTCATCCTGATTGCTGTTATCGCTGGTTTCGCCAGTCGCAAAGTCTCAAGCAGCGATCGCCATCTGGAAAAACAGCTATACCAGCAACTATTGGAAAGAGCCAGAGGCGATAAACACCTGGTAGAGCGCTTGATAGATTACGAGAAACAGCGTAACCCAGATGCAAACCGGCTCCGGCTGCTTCAAAATGCAGTTTTCCGCTGGGATCACGATCGCCGGTAAGCTCGGAGTAGATATGGTCAACTAGCTAGCAGCCTTTACTTCTTCAGAAGAAGAGGCAACCGTTTCAGCAGAATTTGAACCCTTCTCCTGGGAGATTTCAGCCTCATTGGATGACGGGGACAATACGGGCTGTTCCGGTTCTTCCAAAGTAGCCTTCATCGGTTCTTTGACCACTTTCTCTAGCTGCTCTGCTTCCCGCTTAAACTCTGCCTCAAACTCCTTAGAAGCTTCCTGGAACCCGCGAAGCGCTTTTCCTAGACTGCGACCAATCTCTGGCAGCTTTTTGGGACCAAAAATTAGCAGAGCCAAAACCAAAATAACCGCCATTTCTGGCAGACCAATTCCGAAAATATTCACGGTGTTGCCTCCTGCAATCGTCCAATCCCAGTATAAGACTAGACAAAAAAGACCAGACAAAAAGCCCCGGACGAGCCGGGGAAATTCTGAATCCAAGTCGAATTCAAGACCAACGCACTGATATGAAATCGCCTGCCAGAGCTTACCAGCCCACAGTGAAGTCATTCAGCACGATGGAGGAGTTATAGATTTGCAGGATAATCAGCAGGAATACCAGAAACAGCCCCATAAAGATTCCCATCAGGGTCGTGGTGCCCCAACCGGGAACAACTTTACCGTATTCAGAATTTAAGGGTCTCAGAACGTCTCCCAACCGTGTCCGTATTGCCATGAGTCACCTATGATTGTCTCGACAGAGTTTGTTATTTAACGTTACATTATATGGGGTCACGTACTCATATTTATCACGACTATGGAACCTGCAATAGCTCTTAATATTTCCATTGGGGTCGCATTGGTGGCACTGACTGGATATGCCATTTATACGGCATTTGGTCCCCCAGCAAAGGAGTTGGACGACCCCTTTGAAGAACACGAAGATTAGGAAATTAGCTGGCAGAAACCTTAAAGCTTGCAATCTTCCAGGGGTGAACTGTTACAGTTTGCCCCTCAACTTTAGGAGAGTCTGTGGGGCGCTCTAGCAGGTCAACGGGATGCTGGAGGCTCAAATTGAGTTCGCTTTGCAGCTTTAGCTCTGCGGTTTCGCCGTGGCACTCGTAACAGCGCAGAATGTATTCGTTGGAGTTATCCTCTGATTGCTTAAAGGACATGAGTACCAGGTTTTCGGCTCCTAAGTTGAGCAGGGAACCTGTTGGAGGTAGGGGGTTAGCATGGGACGCTCCATTTGGAGAAATAACCATTGCCTGAAGCGGCATATTTAGCTCATATCCCTTTTGTACCGTTTGGGCTGTTTTCCAGTCGCCTGCATGGGGATAAATTGCATAGGTGAAGGAATGATGTCCTTTATCGGCTTCTGGGTCGGGCCATTCTGAGCCGCGCAGTAGGGTTATCCGGAGTTGTCCGGGTTGTGCGTCATAGCCGTACTTGCAGTTGTTTAGCAGACTGACCCCATAATGTCCATCGCTCAAATCAGCCCAGTGCATGGCGGGAACTTCCCACTGAGCTTTTTCGCGATCGCTCTCTGGCTTTGTGGTTCGCTCAATTACTCCACAGGGAATTTCATAGGTCGCGTAATCTACCTCTAAATTCAATGGAAATGCCGCTTTGACTAAAATATGCCGTTCCTGCCAATTATCGATAAATGTTTCAATTCTTAGAACAGGCGATTCCCGTTCAAGAAAATAAGCTTGGCTGATAACAGATTGACCGATTCTGCGCTCAACCATGATGTTTTTAACAAGCGAATTATGCAATTGTGCATTGTCACATGAGGTTATTCTCAGTAGTTCAGCAGGGGGGAGGGAATACTTTCCATAATTCGGATCAATGTTCCAAGCATCCCAGTATTGGTCCTCATCTCTAAAAGCTTGGAGTTGATTTCCTGCACTATTAAGAACTTCTCGCTGATTTATTTTGTCAAAAATGCGGGATAAGTCCCCTGTCGTCGGATTAACTTCGACTTGTAGGAACTTATTTTCTAAAACATACCCCTCTTCTATGGATTTTCTATTGTGGCGAGCGAGACGGGGGTAGGTCCAGTAGCAGCGATAGCCGAGTGCCGGGATGTTTTCAGCAAGAAAAGTGAGTAACCAGCTATAGCTATCAGTGCTTTTCATGAAGGCGCAGAAGGGAGCTTCGATTTCCTGACCTTCCAGGTCACATAGATGCCAATCATAGAAGGTGTTCTGCTCATATTCCTCGAATTTGGTGAGCAGTTCAACATTTGTAAGTTTCTCTGAAATATCGACACTGGCAATCTGGGAACGCTCCCAACTACAGGGATTAAAAACAACAATTGCTCTAGCATCAGGGTGGGGTGGTGGAGGGAGAGAAATTTGGGCAGCGATCGCGCTCAGTGCTTCATGGGTAATATCTCTAGCTGCGGC
The DNA here is from genome assembly GCF_056784235.1 of Kovacikia sp. CALU 1929. Lineage (NCBI taxonomy): Bacteria > Bacillati > Cyanobacteriota > Cyanophyceae > Leptolyngbyales > Leptolyngbyaceae > Kovacikia > Kovacikia sp. CALU 1929. The sequence continues at coordinate 126,227 of NZ_JBXBCF010000060.1, read as the reverse complement.
GGCAGTATTTATCCATACTTGCTCAGCGTCTTGATACACTCTTCGGATAGCAGAACCAGGAAGAATGTCGTGAAACTGATTAAATAAAACCTGCTTCCAGGCTGTTTCGAGCTGTGCTTTTGGGTAGGGCGTGTCAGCCGCACTAGCCGCAAGGGCAGCGTATAGCTCTGCCTGGTAAAGCCTCTGTTCGCAGCCCCGATTCCACTGCTTCTGATCAGCATGAGTGGTATAGCACCCACGATGGAATTCTAAGTAGAGGTCGGAGTTCCAGAGGGGGAGGGAGGGGGAGGGGGAGGAGTTTAAGTTTTGAGCTTCATTTGCGATGTTCTGAGGTTCGTGGTTGACACTTTGAGGTTCAGGGCTGATGTTCTGAGCTTGATTCTTAAATGCTTGGGATTCAGGATTGATGCTTTGAGATTCATCATTAATGCTTAGAGGTTCACGGCTGAATGTTTGAGGTTCAGCGTTGATACTTTGAGCTTCACCGCTAATACTCTGAGGTTCAGCGTTGATGTTCGGAGCTTCGATCGCCCTGTTATCCCGATCAACAGGCAAGTCTGAGGTTGCGCCCTTCTGATAGGTTGCTTCGAGATCTTGTAGATAATCTAAGGCAGTGGAGAATTCCAGTTGGGGAAAGAACGGCGACTGTTGCCACCGCCGCGCCACTTTCAACATATCGCGGGTGGGTCCGCCGCCGTGGTCGCCTACACCAGGGAGCCAGAGGGTAGAGGAATTGCCTGTTTTCGCTTCCCAGTCGCAGGCGTAGGTTGCCATTTTGACTGGATCAATGCCTTCACCAATGGGAGCAGACATGAGGCTGAGAATTTGGCTACCACCGGGAGCCTGCCACTGAAAAAGCTCGTAGGGAAACTGGTTGGTGTCGTTCCAGCGAAGTTTTTGGGTGACGAAGTAATCAATGCCGCCCTGTTTGAGGAATTGGGGTAGCTGCCAGTTAAAACCAAAGGTGTCGGGCAACCAGGCAATGCGGTTGATGCTGCCAAACTTTTCCTGAAAGTAGCGTTGTCCGTAAAGGATGTGGCGCACGATCGCCTCCCCACTGATCAGGTTTAATTCCGGTTCTACCCAGAGTCCGCCAATCGGCTCCCATTTTCCAGCTTTCACCTGCTGTTGAATGCGGGCGAACAGGTTGGGGCGATTTTGTTCAATCCACTCGTAGAGGGCAGGGGTGGAATGGCAAAAGATCAGTTCTGGAAAGTCTTGTTGCAGGGCAAGGACGGATTCAAAGGTGCGTTCGGCGGCTTTCCAGGTTTCTTCGACCGTCCACAGCCATGCCATATCCAGGTGGGCATGACCGAGGAGGCTGATTTTACGCTGTTTGAGGAAAGGAGTGAGGGGAAGGAGGCGATCGCGGAGTTGTCTCAGCGAATGATTGAAGGTCGCGGACAGGTGATAGGTGTTAGGCGGTAAGGTTGACCAGTCAATTTGAGCGATCGCATCGGATAGGATAGCTAGCTTTTCGGGGGCGAAGGTTTCCAGGTACTTGTGCAGGACGGCGAGTTCGTCGGCGATGAAACCGGGTTCGAGGGGATAGTCAGGGGAAGGGGACTCGTAGAGACAGAGGGATTTGACCAGGGCACCATCGTCGTGACCGGGACTGACCAGGCGGAGGGCGATCGCAATTTTCTCTCCGGGGGTGACTCCGGGACTTAATAGCAGTCGAGTGGAGCAATCGAACAAATCCCCTTCCTGCACCAACTGTCCGTTGACGAAAATCTGAGCGATTTCTGCCCACCAGGTTAGAGCCAGTCGCAAACATAGCCCCTGGAGTGGATAGCCTTGCAGTTCTGGGGGAATGGTGATGAGGTGCCCTAACCAGCGAATGTTTTGTCCTTTTGCCCAGGCGATATGGTTTCTGGCGTTCAGGTCTGCGATCGCCCAGGCTTGCCAGGTTTCTGGTTGAACCGCTTCAATAACGGGCAAATCTCCATCCCAATAACGCCAGTTTGATTGAATGCTGATCTGGGTCAGACTCCGCAATTTCTCAATTGCCTGGAAAATTGGATTCTCTGGGGTAGAAATTGGATGGCTCAATGGTAATACCGCTCACATGACTGCACATTACATAATAGGTGTACGCAGAGTTCCATACCCCAGGTCAACATTATGGTCATTACCTCCATGCCCCTGGATGAGGATGAAAAGGATTATGACGACTCCCATCTACCGCCGGATTACTATGATGAGGTGCCTGAAGGCATGGAAGAGGTGGATGGGGAGCTGATTAAGAAAACAGGAATGACACTGAGCCACGCTGCCGCTCAAGGGAATTTAGTTTACGCCTGGAGACAACATTTAGTAACCACCGGGCAGGGGGGCAAAGTTTATCCAGAAGCTCCCTGTCGCACCGATAAACAGAGGCGTCGCCCAGATGTGGCGTACCTCACGGCTGAACTACTGGAACAGTACGGTCAACCCAATATCTTTCCTCACAGCTATCCGTTGCTTGGAGAGGTTGCTTCGCCGGATGATTCGGCAGAAATGTTATTCAGTAAGGCGCGGGAGTACTTGCGATCGGGCTGTCAGGAAGTCTGGTTGCTGTTTCCTGAAAATCGATTGGTCATGATCATCACCTCAGAGCAATGGCTGATATTGAATGAATCGGAAACCGCGAGTACCCAAACTATTCTGCAAGATTTTCACATTCCAGTGGCAGACCTCTTTGCTTAATTCGTCAAATAGATATGTGTTATATCGTATGGCTCCTTTTTGGTGCAAAACTCCGAGGTTTGCGTAAGCTCTATAGATATCAATAGTGAAGTTTTGGTGAAGGGATGGGATTAATAGGAGCATGGCAAGTAGTTTGCGGTGAGATAGGATTGCGGCACACGGGATCTACATTTTGTAAAGATGTTGAAGTATCCTGACATGGGAAATGTTTAAGAGCTGTTCAGGCTGTTAATTTTTCACCCCATCGAAATAGCTTTGCAACTTTATATTGTTGAGACAGATTTGTATGCGGGAGCAGCGGCAGCATTTGCCTGAGGTCATTTACACTCCAGAGAGCCGTTTAAGGCATCCCCTTCAGTTAGTGCAAGAGATGGGGCGTGACCTGCTGGCATCGCGGGAACTGGCATGGCGTTTGCTTGTTAGAGACATCAGTGCCCAGTATCGACAGTCCTTTTTGGGGATTTTTTGGGCATTTGTGCCAGCGATCGCCACTGCCGCGGGCTTAACCCTGGCAAATAATGCCAAAATTTTGAACGTGGGCGCAACGGATCTGCCCTACCCCGCCTATGTCATGTTCAGTGTGGCGCTGTGGCAAACTTTTACCGAAGCCGTCAACGGACCCATCCAGGCAGTCAGTACGGCTAAACCGATGCTGTCCCGGATCAACTTTCCCCGTGAAGCGATCATTCTGTCTCAGTTAGGGCAGGTTTTCTTTAACTTTGGTATTAAGCTAATTCTGATCGTGGGTTTGTTCATCTGGTTCAAGATGCCCGTCGCATGGACAGTGATTCTTTCGCCAGTTGCCCTTATCCACCTGATTGCCCTGGGAACTGGTATTGGCATGATCCTGGCTCCAATCGCTGCTCTCTATGAGGACATTCCTAAGGGGTTAACGTTGGTATTGGGTTTATGGCTCTTCCTGACTCCGGTGATTTATCCGGTTCCTCAAGCGGGAACGTTTGCTACCCTTGTGCAATTGAACCCAGTAACGCCTTTGCTGGTAACAATTAGAGATCTGGCAACAACGGGTGTTGTATCCAATCCCCAGGGGTTCTGGCTCATGAGTGGGCTTGCCATTGGCGGGCTTTTGTTTGGCTGGTTATTTTACCGGGTTGCGATGCCCTTTGTGGTTGAGAGGATGAGTTCGTGATGACATCGATTTCAGAGGGATCTTCAGCCCCTACCCTGGATGATGAGATCGTCCTTTCTGTGGAAGGGGTTTCCAAAAAGTTTTGTCGCAGCCTCAAGCGATCGCTCTTTTACGGGCTGCAAGACATAACCGGTGAAATGCTGGGAATCCGGCAGCGCACTGATCGGTTAAGAGCGCGAGAATTTTGGGCATTAAAAGATGTCAGCCTCAAGTTACGTCGCGGAGAGTCAATGGGCTTAGTAGGGGTGAATGGGAGTGGGAAAACGACCTTACTGCGAATTATTAGTGGATTGATTCGTCCGGATGAAGGGAGTGTTCGAGTTAAGGGACGGGTAGCTCCCTTAATTGCCCTGGGTGCTGGGTTTAGCCCAGTTTTAACGGGGCGGGAGAATATTTATGCCAATATGTCCATTCTGGGGTTATCTAAGAAGGAAATTGATCAGCGTCTGGATAGTGTGGTTGCCTTTGCTGAAATTGGAGAGGCACTGGACTCGCCAGTGCATAGCTATAGCTCCGGCATGGCGGCTCGACTAGGATTTGCCTGTGCCATTCACACGGAACCGGACATTCTACTGATGGATGAGGTTCTGTCGGTTGGGGATATCAAATTCCGGTCAAAGTGCGATCGCAAATTAGCGGAACTGCGCCAGCAGGGCACAGCATTTGTGATTGTCAGTCATTTTTTTCAGGGCATCTTAAACCTCTGTGAATCCGCCATGTATTTGGCTGAAGGACGTTTAGTGGCTCAAGGGGATGCTCGTTCCATCATGGATCAATACGAGCAAGATCTGTTTGTTGTCAATACAGGGAAAAAGTCAGTACCGTTTTCTGTTCCACCAAAAGCGATTCAGGAAAGTGCTGGTGCAGATATTACAGGCATTTACTTCAGAGATGCGGCAGGTGAACTGATAGATTCTCCTGTCAGTGGAGAACCATCCTATTTCTGTGTTTCCTGCAATGTCCATCAGCCTTTCGGAAAAATAAGCGTTTTTTTGGCAATCCGTCAGCCTGCTCAAGATAACAGCCTGGTGCTGCACATGAGCAGTGCTTACGATGATGAAATGTTTGAAGTGTTGCCAGGTGAGTATGAGTTGCGGGTATATCTGCCTTACCTGGGGTTGCTACCGGGTTCGTATATTTTGAGTACCTATTTAAAGGATGGGACGCTCTATTCCCTCGATGCCTATGAATCCTTAATATTTAATGTCGATGGCAACGAAAAGTTGAATCGAGGCATGTATTACCAGACTCGGAAATGGCAACTCGTTGCAATGTAAATAGTCCTGCATTTTGTCTACCTGAGGTAAATTCACTGATAGGAAAGATTGAATGAGTAGACTTAAAAGAGTGCTGGCAATTCCTTACTTTTTTATGTTGATTTTGCTACGTTTTACCAAGCTACTGGTGTGGCTCAAATCGTTTAACCAGCCTATTTATGTCAAATATTGGTTCTGTGATCTGGGCAATAATATGATTCAGATTGCCCATGCTGAGTTCCTGGCGAAAAAATCTGGGTCAACGCTCCATCTTCCTTCGCATTCATTTTTAAACATTCCAAGCCAATACCCCGTCCATTCAATTGTCTCAGACCGTATGTTTGATGGAGGTGCTTCAGCATCTATTCTATTGCTGGCTGACCTGCGCAGCGGTTCTAGTGCCATGTCGCAATGGAAACCATTGCTCTACAGGACCTTTTTCTATCAATATGATCTGTCCCCATTCAAGCCAGACTTACATCATTACAGGCAGATACTCCGCGATCGCGTTCTGCCACTCATTCCTTATGAAAGAGATGAATCAATTGGCGATGAAACGCTTGTGATTCATCTGCGATCGGGCGATATTTTTAATACTCAAGATGTTCACGGGGCTTACATTCAGCCGCCATTAAGTTTTTATCTGGAAATCATCGATAAATTTAACTTTAAAGATATTGTCATTGTGACTCAGAGCGATCTTAAAAATCCCTGTATTTCTCAATTAAAGCAAATTATACCAGGAATTAGAATTCAGGCTTTAAGCCTTGCTGAGGATGTCAGTACTATTCTAAGTGCCAGGAATTTAATTGTTGGAATGAGTACCTTTTCCCTTGCCCTAGCATTTGCCTCCCAAAATATTGGCAAACTGTTTATTCCGCAATTTAGCAGGCAGTCGGGGTATTGGAGAACAAAGTTTTGGTCTCCAATGATGCAGCTTTTTCTAAAAGGTAATCATTTACCTTCAGTTGACTCTCTCGACTTTGAAGTGTACCCAACAAGAATTGAGAATTACATTCCTGTTGGTGGCTGGGAGAATACCCAAAACCAGCGAGACTTAATGGTTAACCATGCTCGTACAAATATTTCCTGGTCTTCTTAGTTGATGAGGTTTAATTCTGAGTTTTAGCTGAGCTATTAATTACTAGTAATGTCAATTACTCAAGCCAACAACCTTTAGTGGAGCCATGAATGATTTGAACCCTCAAGTGAGTGTTTTGATGTCTGTATACAACTCAGAGCAGTATCTGGCTCAGGCAATTGATAGCATTCTGGCACAAACCTTTAAAGACTTTGAGTTCATCATTACAGACGATGGTTCGATCGATCGATCCTTAGCCATCCTGCAAGATTATGCGGCAAAAGATACCCGCATTCGCCTGATCAGCCGTGAAAATCGTGGTTTGACTAAAACCTTGAATGAGATGTTAAAGCTGGCACAGGGAGAATTCATTGCCCGTATGGATGCCGATGACATTGCCTTGCCGGAGCGATTTGGGCGACAGGTGGAATTTCTTCAGCGCCATCCTGATGTCATTTGCCTCGGTAGTTCACTGGATTGGATTGACGAGCAAGGACGTTTTATTGGTCACTGCTCTATGCCTGAGAGCGATGAGGAATTACAAAAACTAATGCTGGGCGGTATTTCTCTACTGCATCACCCTTGTGCGATGGCTCGCTGGGTAGGGATAGCAGCAGTCGGCGGTTATGATGAAACCCTTAAAACCTCTGCTGACCTAGATTTGTGGCTGAAATTGGGGGAAATTGGCAAACTGGCAAATGTTAAAGAATCCTTGATGCAGTATCGGTTACATCCTCAATCAGTGACTCATGCCAAACAACTCCGGCAAAGCCAGGATGCTCTGACAGCTTGCCAGCGAGCATGGCAGCGACGGGGAATTCAAGCAGAGTTTATTCGTCAACCCGCCGATCACTTAAAACAGGATGATTTCTGGCTAAAGTGCGGATGGGAGGGCTTTATGGCAGGCAAAAGGGATGTCGCAAGACGCTGTGGTACGCGAGCGATCGCCATCCGTCCGCAAAACTGGCAAGCCTGGAAACTCCTTGCCTGCGCCCTACTGAAACCGTTACCAAAGCCTGAATTCCCATGAATGCTCCCGTTGTTTCAGTTCTATTGCCTGTTTACAATGCTGAGAAGTACATTGCTGAGGCGATCGACAGTATTCTGGCGCAAACTTTGACTGACTTTGAGTTGATCATAATTGATGACGGTTCAACGGATGGTTCCCCTGCTATATTGCGAAGCTATGCTGGGAAAGACAAGCGCATTCGTCTAATTAGCCGCGAAAACCGGGGGTTGATTGATACCCTGAACGAAATGCTAGGGCTTGCCAAAGGTGATTTTTTGGCTCGAATGGATGCTGATGACCTTTCTACTCCCCATCGGTTTGCCCATCAGGTCAGTTTTTTGCAGCAGAATCCAGAGGTGGTCTGTGTGGGTGGGGCATTTGAGATTATTGACCCTAAAGGGAGAACGGTTTCCCTGGCAACTATGCCAGAGCGTAATGGGGAAATTCAACAGCAACTCCTTTCAGGCAGCACCATTATCAATCATCCCTGCGCCATGATTCGACGGGAGGCGATTTTAAAGATCGGCGGTTATGATTCCTCAATGGTGACAGTCGAGGATCTGGACATGCTGCTAAGACTGGGCGAGATTGGTATGTTAGCTAATCTTAAGGATATTGTCTTGAAATACCGATTCCATCGAGAATCTGTGAGCGCCAAAAACATTCTCTATCAGCAAGAAATGGCACAGGAAGCGTGTAAACGAGCATGGCAGCGGCGGGGAGTCGAAGGATGCTACAAGATTCCATCCTTGTGGTATCGCCCTACTCCCGATCTGGCTTCTCAACTTAATTTCTTGTACCAGTACGGTTGGTGGGCTTTTTGCCAGGGCTACCGCAGAACTGCGGCATCCTGTGGGTTAGAAGCGATCGCCCTTCAACCGACTGCCTTTGAAAGTTGGAAACTCTTGGCATGTGCCTTAATCAAACCGTCACCCAAGACAAGTTATCTGATATGAAGAGTGCCCCTACCCTTTCTGTGCTAATGCCGGTTTACAACGGCGAGCGGTATGTCGCCGAAGCGGTGGAGAGCATCCTAGCTCAGACCTTGAGCGATTTTGAGTTTTTGATTCTGGATGATGGTTCCACAGATCGATCGCTGGAAATTTTACAAAGCTATGCCCGAAAAGACTCGCGTATTCGCCTGATTAGCCGCCCTAATACAGGTTTGGTGGGGGCATTGAACGAACTATTGGACCAGGCAACAGGTGAGTTGATTGCGCGGATGGATGCGGATGATGTGGCTTTACCCAATCGATTTGCGCGTCAAGTTGAGTTTTTGAACAGCAATCCAGACGTGGTGTGTCTCGGCAGTGCTTACCAGTTAATTGACGAGGGCAGTCGCCTGCTATTAACTTGCTTTGATGTGCCGGAAGTGGATGCTGAAATTCAAAAGCAACTATTGGCGGGTTTGGGGGGGATTCACCATCCAACGGTCATGTTTCGTCGAGCGATCGCGATCTCCCTGGGTGGCTACGATGAAGCGGTACCTGCCTGTGAAGACTTAGATTTGTGGATGCGAATGGGTGAGGTTGGCAAACTGGCAAATTTACCAGAGCCGGTTGTGCAATATCGGCTCCACACCCGTTCCATTAGCGGACAAAATCCTGATTGGGTCACGGAACAGTCCCGCATCGCCTGTGAACGTGCCTGGAAGCGGCGCGGCATTGAAGGGCAGTTTGAGGCAACGGGAGAATGGCGTCCCAGTGCTGACAATGACTCCCGCCATCGTTTTATGCTGCAATATGGCTGGTGGGCATTCAATAGCTGCCAGCGCCGGACTGCCATGCTGTACGGTAGTCGGGCGATCGCCACTAAACCCTTTGATTTAGAAGGTTGGAGGTTACTGACCTGTGCTGTAGTCAAGCCCTTACCAGAGGGGAAAATGGAATGAGCCAGATGCCCCTGATTTCGGTCATGATGCCGGTTTATAATGCTGAGCGCTATGTCGCTCAGGCGGTCGACAGCATCCTGGCACAAACCCTGGGTGACTTTGAGTTTTTGATTGCAGACGATGGCTCGACGGACAATTCCCTATCCGTACTCAAACCCTATGCTGAGAAGGATCAGAGAATTCGTCTCACTAGCAATCCCAATCAGGGAGTGTCCCGTACCCGCAATCAGATGTTGCAGCAAGCCAGAGGCGCGTTCATTGCCGTTATGGATGCGGACGATATTGCTTTACCAGAACGGTTTGCCCTTCAAATTGATTTTCTACGACAACATCCAGCGGTGATCTGTGTCGGTGGGTCCCACCACCTGATTGATGATGCAGGACGGTTACTCACCTTTCTGGCACTCCCCCAAACCGATGCAGAGATTCAAAAGGCGGCTCTGGCAGGGCATGGAAGCATCTGCCACCCCTGTGCTATGATTCGGCGCTATGCCTTAGAAAAAATAGGTGGTTACGATGAAGCTTACCGTTCAGCCCATGATTTAGATGTCTGGCTCAAACTGGGTGAGATTGGGAAACTGGCAAACCTGCCCCAGCCGGTGCTGCAATACCGGATTCATCCCAATTCAGTTAGCGGTAGAAATCCCATCTCCCAACGCCTGGAGGCGCAGCACGCCTGCGAACAAGCGTGGCAGCGGCGGGGCATTCAGGGACAGTTTGAGGCGGGAAATGTCTGGCGACCAGAGGGCGATCGCGCTTCTCGCCATCACTTTATGCTGCAATATGGTTGGTGGGCATTCAATAGCCGTCAGCGTCAGACAGCATTGCTTTATGGTTGGCGTGCGGTTAGTGCCTTGCCCCTTAGCTTGGAAGGGTGGCGGTTACTCATTTGTGCGGCGATTAAACCATTACCCGATGCACCACCTGAGTCTGATCCTGACCCCTGACCCTTTGAAAAGGCGTTTGCATCTGAATTAGGAGGGCTAAAAAAATTAAACTCTTCAAAAACTGCCACAATATCAGTATTCTGGGGAATTCTATTGTTGACTTACAGGGACGGTCCGCTTTCAAATCCTCTGGGTGGATGTACCGCCTGGAATCTACACTTGTTTTTAGCTACTGTTGAACATTAGCGGGATACCGTTTCAATACTTCAGGTTAACTACTCACGTTAAATATTCAGGCGGCACTCGCTTGGTAGTCTTTATTTCTATGTTTACTAGTGGTTTGTCAACTTTGTGTTTGTGAGTCTGGGATAGGAAAGGGGTTATTATTTTGGGGTTTTCAACCCACAAAATAATTCTTGACAGACCACTAGTCTTTCGCAATGCCTGGTACTGTCCTATCTCAAAAGGAGTGAATAGAATTGCGAATGGTGCATTCAACTCAGCCAGTGATTGCCAGCGTCATTGTGCCCTTATACAATGCCGAAAAGTTCGTAGCGGATGCACTGATCTCCATCCTGTGTGAACAAGACATTCCCCTAGAGGTGATCGTTGTTAACGATGGTTGTACAGATGCCTCCCTGGAAAAAGTTGCCCAACTGGATGACCCTCGCATACGAGTGATCAATAACTCTGGCAAAGGTATTGCGGCAGCCATGAACACAGGCTTAGAAGCCGCTTGTGGTGAAATCGTTATGCGCTGCGATGCTGACGATCTTTACCCCCATCAACGACTGGGAGAACAGGTCTGTTGGCTGCAAAACCACCCGGAGTTTGGAGCAATTTGTGGCAATTATTCTGCCATTGACTCTAAAGGACTGTTAGTGATTCAGTTCAACTGTGGGGCTAATGCCGAAGAGATTACTGATGAGCTGCAAAATGGAATCACCCGTACCCACTTTTGCACGTTTGCCATTCGTACAGACGTATTTCGCAACTTGGGGGGCTTTCGCGACTACTTCTGGACAGGTGAGGATATCGATCTACAGTTGAGGCTAGGGGATTGCCATAGAGTTTGGTATGATCCCTCGATCCACTACCAGTATCGGTTACATGCAGAGTCCATTACCCACACAATCAGCTCTGTAGAACGCGAATTTTTCGATGATATTGCCCGCGTTTATCAAAAACAGCGTCGGTTAGAGGGAAAAGACGACATCCAGAGAGGTTGTCCAGCGATTCCACCACGCAATAAAAGTGGTCAACCTTATACAGCCGCAGAGCATATTCAGAATTTGCTCATTGGCACCGCCTGTAAGCAGCATGAAAATGGTGACAAGCTGGATGCTATTCTCACCGGGTTTCGATCGGCGATGATTCAACCTGGGAACTTGGCGGTATGGCGCTGTTTGTTGGCACTGGCGTTGAAATCGAGTTGAACAAGGGGTACCATCTTACACCACAGCTACTACTAGAGCTTGACGTAAATCTACCTACTATTCCTAACATCTAACACCTGACATCTGACACCTATCTACATGGTTGGAAATTTCTTAAGAAATCCCGGGAAAGCACTTACACCATAGACAATGGACGTTACCCAGGTGAGGATACCTCCCATAAACTAGAGAAATTGCCCGAATAGCGCTACTGTGAATTCTCAGTAGGATGGAAGTATCCCAACTCAGTCGCTTACCGGAGCTTATTGTGAATCAGGACAGTCTTAAAAATATTCAAGTAGGGCTTGCCGGAGCCAGCCGTTTGCTTTTGCCCTTCGCTATTCTGTGGCTGTTGGGAGCCATTGGGTTGGGGTGGCTGGTCAAGTCATTTCTGATCTTGATTGGACTGATTTTGATTGCTCCTATCGTTGCATTCCTGGGCTTTCAATGGTGGTTAAAGCGAAACTTAATTGAGTCTGCCTGCCCAGTTTGCCAGTATGAATTTATGAGCCTGAATCAGGCTGAGTTTAGCTGTCCAAACTGTAGCGAACCTTTAAAGGCAGACAATGGGCAGTTTCATCGTTTGACCCCACCCGGAACAATTGACATTAGTGCTGTTGAAATTCCAGCCCAAAGAATTGAGGAATAAGTGCCGATGGTACTAACCAGCAGGGCGAATTATAGCGATCGCCAGATAGAAAAATATTCTGGCAAATCATCGGCTTCTGCATTATCTCCAGCCAAAATTGTTGCCTCATCATTGTCCTCTGTTAATCGATTAGCTTAAGGCGTCCTGTCTGCACGTAGTCAAAAATGCGGTTAATTTGGCTGCGGTCTTCATCGGTGACTTTTTTTTCAGCCAGCAAAGTAGAGGCTAGATGGAGGTGCTGCGCGCGGGTCATCTGCCCTGAAGCGATGATTTGATCGGTGAGCTGCTTGATTACTGAATCCGACTTCTTCGGAATACTGCGCATAATCGTTACCAATGATTCAGTCTGTATTAATTTATCTTTTCTTTAGTATTAACTATTCCCTGATTCGTCGCCCCTTTTGCAAGACAACACGATGACTTTGCAAAAGACAACGAAGATACATGAACAATGGATGAAATCTTGCTAAGGTGGCTTTTAGAACCATTAGACACCCGTTGCATCGGGTAGCCTGGGAGAAGCTTAAAATGCGGGTCTACCGATTACCCGCCCTATCAACCAATTACATCTTTCTGCTTCATGATCCGGAGCGAAATGTGGCAGCGGTGGTTGATCCGGCGGAGGCAGTATTAGTTTTGCGTTACCTGGAAGATTTGGGGGCAACCTTGATTGCGATTTTGAACACGCACCACCATGCCGACCATGTGGGCGCAAACGGTGCCCTTTTGAAACGCTATCCTGAGTTAGTGGTTTATGGTGGGGCAGAAGACAGGGGGCGGATTCCAGGACAACAGGTATTTTTGCAGGAAGGCGATCGCGTCCCATTCACTAACCACACGGCTGAAGTGCTTTTTCTTCCCGGACACACTCGCGCCCATATCGCCTATTACTTTCCACCCAATCAGGTAGATCAGATGGGAGAACTGTTCTGCGGTGACACCTTGTTTTCGGGGGGATGCGGCAGGTTGTTTGAAGGAACTCCAACTCAAATGGTCAGTTCTCTCAGCAAACTGCGCGCCTTACCCGATGAAACAAGAGTCTGGTGTGCCCATGAGTATACGCTGAAAAATCTGGAATTTGCATTGACCGTAGATCGCAACAATTCTGATTTGCAGCAACGGTTTGCTCAGGTAAAAAATGCCCGTCATCGTTCAGAGGCAACCATTCCCTCTACGATCGGTATCGAAAAGCGAACCAATCCCTTTCTACGCTGGGATCACCCAGTTTTGCAGTCGGCAATGAAGGCGAAAAATGGCATCCAGACCTTTGCCCGCCTGCGGAGAATGAAGGATCAGTTTTAGTCACAAAAAGAGTTGGTGCTGAATAGCAGTATGAATTGGAACGGAATTTTAATTCATACAACTCTCAATTCGTACCCAAAATCAGCAACGCCGAATCACTAGATTCAATTTAAATTCTAAATTCTCCATCCCTAATCCGGTGTTGGCTCAGCGGTGGCTGCGCTCTTTAATGATGCAGGCAAAGTGGGAGTCGTTGTCCCACTCAGGCTATTGCCATAGTGCTCTGCTCCACCCAGATCCTTAACTTGACGCATCAGACTAGCCATCTCCAGAGCGCTCATGGCATAATTCCAACCCAGATTACTCTTAATGCCAGCCCGCTCTAGCGCCTGTTGCATAGTGTCTGTCGTTAAAATGCCAAAGACGACTGGCACTCCGGTCTGGAAACCGGCAGCAGCAATGCCCTTCGACACTTCTGCTGCCACATAGTCGAAATGGGGGGTTTGCCCCCGAATCACTGCCCCCAGGCAGATGATGGCATCATACCGATTAGCTAAAGCAAGCTGTCGAGCGACCAATGGCACCTCAAAGCTACCAGGTACCCAGACATAATCAACCTGGGTACCTTCGGGATTGACATCAATACCGTGGCGCTTCAGGCAATCCTGACAACCTTCCAGGAGTTTGCCTGTCACTAAGTCATTGAATCGACCAATGACTATCGCAAACCGGAATTGGTCTGCTTGAGTGAACGTTCCTTCAAAAACTGCCATGGTTGCCTGTGTATAAACACCCCGCCATCAGTTCAGGAAGTCGTTAGGTGACTTCCTCACTGATCAGACTACGATCATCTTATAGCGTTTCCTTTCTAGGTGAGGTACATCTCATCTGTTTGACTCAAGAGTTCTATGACTATCCATGTACCTCACTGGATTCAAAAACGCTATATCGGGGTTTCGATGAGGATGGGATTAGGGGGTGCGATGCTCACATGCGTTTAACTAAACGACCAGGAAATTTAGCACACCCAGCACAATCACCAGCCCTGCCCAAACGCCAGAAGCTAGAAGAATCAATCGCTTGGATTGGTCCCAATTTTGCGGCGATGCCAGCGCAACTGGAACGGCAACCACCAGGATAAACGATAGGATTACAAAAAGAGCCAGAACTAACTGGAACAGAATAGTCATAATTTCTGCTTCTCCAATGCGGCAATAAGACTAGGCAAGTAGGGTTATTAATTCAGGTGATGTTAATCAGCCCATGACTAGTAAGCTATCAGAAAAGTGTCCCCATCTGAGGCAAGGATTTGAGTTTTTTGTTTCGGGAAGGGAGAGATGCGGGAGGTGTCAGGTGTCAGGTGTCAGGTGTCAGGTGTTAGGAAAGCAGGTGTCAGGGGTATTCAACCTCTCGCCCCTTTTGTCTTTTCCCTTTCTGCTTCAGCGTTTCCCTTGTGCTTTTCCTGATTTTCTTTTCCCCTTCTCACTCTCAACTTTCAACTTTCAACTCCTTCCCCTTTCCCTTGCTCCCCTTCCCCACCTATGGACCTTATCCTTTGCCATACAACTGCGGATTTTGACACGCTGGGAGCAGCGGTTGGCTTAACGCGAATTTGTCCAGGTGCCCGAATTGTACTGGCAGGAGGGGCACATCCAGCCGTGCGGGATTTTCTAGCCCTGCACCGGGATGAGTACCCTTTAATTGAGCGTAGAGCGGTTAATCCCGACCAGATTCGTTCAATTTGGGTCGTGGATACGCAACGGCGTGATCGCCTCGGTAAAGCGGCTGAGTGGCTTGACCTGCCTGGGATTGAAATTACCCTCTATGACCACCATTTAGATACAGAGTCGGACATTCCAGCAACCTGGAAACAGATAGAAGCGATTGGATCGACCACGACGTTGATAACTGAACAGCTTCAAGCCAAGCAGGTGGTACCCAGTCCTATAGAGGCAACGGTCATGGCATTAGGCATTCACGTAGATACTGGATCCCTTACGTTTGACCATACAACCGCAAGGGATGCCAGGGCGCTGGCGTGGTTGATGGAGCAAGGAGCCAGCTTGCGGGCGATCGCGGATTACATTGACCCTGGACTTTCTCCTAGACTGCAAGAACTCCTGCCTCTAGCTTTGGATAATATACAAACAGAGATTATTCATGGATATGCGGTTGCCTGGGTGCTGCTAGAGGTAGAAGAATTTGTTCCCGGTTTATCGAGTCTGGCATCTCGCTTAACCGATCTGACTGAAATGGATGCCCTACTGCTGGCAGCACACTACTGCCGAGGATCTGCCTGTCGTAATGATTCCAGCAGTGAAAGTGACGCACTGACGATCATTGGGCGATCGCAAATTGAAGCAACCGACCTGAATGAGTTATTCAAACCCCTGGGTGGCGGTGGTCATCCCCGTGCCGCTTCGGTTAATCTCCATGCTGTCAACCCCGAGCAAACCCTGGCTCGGTTGGTCGATCTGTTTAAGGAACAGATTCCTCACCCTCCCGTTGCCAGAGAATTGATGTCTTCCCCCGTTCGCACCATCCGTCCCGAAACCACCATCAACGAGGCACAGCGAATATTGCTTCGCTACGGACATTCTGGGCTGTCAGTGGTAGATACAACAGGGCAACTGATTGGAGTCATTTCCCGGCGAGATTTGGATATTGCTTTGCATCATGGGTTCAGCCATGCGCCTGTCAAAGGCTACATGACGACCAACTTGAAAACCATTACCCCTGAAACGCCGCTCCCAGAGATTGAAACGATCATGGTGACTTATGATGTTGGTCGCCTGCCCGTATTGGATAACGGACAACTTGTGGGAATCGTGACACGGACGGATGTTTTGCGGCAGTTGCACCAGCCCGAAGTGGGGAGTCAGGGGGCAGGGGGCAGAAATCAGCAGTCAGGGGGCAGGAGTCAGGACTCAGGAGGCAGGAGTCAGGAATTAGAAGGCAAATATCCAGTCATCCATTCCCTACTTCCTATTCCCCGTCACCCAGCCGCCCTTCTGAAAACACTGAAACAGTGCCTCAAACCTGAACTCTGGGAAGTTTTAACCACCGCAGCCCACCATGCAGCGCAACAGGGCTGGCATCTCTATCTGGTAGGTGGAGCAGTCCGAGATTTGCTGCTGGGAGTAGAGAGGTTTGGGGCAGAGATGCCTCAAGCGCTGATGATTGACGACATCGATCTGGTTGTTGATGGCTTTCACCGGGCGGCAGATTCCGGGGCAGGGGTCGAACTGGCGCGATCGCTCCAGGCTCTTTATCCTGAATCCCGCCTGGATGTACACGGCAAGTTCCAGACCGCTGCCCTCTTGTGGCACAATGACCCAGCCCTCGATTCTCTGTGGGTAGACATTGCCACCGCCCGCACGGAATTTTACCCCTATCCCGCTGCCAACCCAGAAGTGGAAGCCAGTTCCATCCGGCAAGACCTCTACCGACGAGATTTTACGATTAACGCCCTGGCAATTCGCCTCACCACGCCCCGCCCTGGAGAAATTCTCGACTTTTTCGGTGGCTTGCTAGACCTTCAGGCAAAGCAAGTTCGGGTTTTGCACGCCAATAGCTTTATTGAAGACCCCACTCGCATCTACCGGGCAGTCCGCTTTGCCGTCCGGTTAGGATTTCAGATTGATGCTCAAACGGAGGGCTATATTCGACACGCGATCGCCAGTGGTATTTACCAGCAAATTCAAGACCGTAAAGATTCCAGATCTCGCATTTCTGCCCCTGCCCTCCAAACTCGCCTCAAAGCAGAACTCAAATACATCCTCCAATCCCGTTACTGGAAACCAGCCCTTCAACAACTAGCCGATCTGGGGGCACTCCAATGCATTCATCCCACCCTCGATCTAACCCCTGAATTATGGCGGCAGCTACGGTTGGTAGAACGCTGGCTGAAGCGGATAGAGCGGCAGGAGATAGAAAACAGTAGACCGAAGGTAGGAGATGGAGGAGCAGGGCAGCAAGAGAGCGGAGGAGAAATTGACTTCTCCCATCCTACGGAAACGCTTGCGGCGAACACCACCTACCCACCCCACCCCGCCTTCCCCATCTGGCTGCTGCTCCTGGAAGTATTACTCGCCCATCTGGCTCCAGAACACCGTGCCCTGGTTGCCGAAAATCTTCAGCTATCGGTAGACAGTATTGAACGGATGCAGCAATTGGAGTCTGCCCAACAGGAAGTGAGTAAGTCCCTCCCCCATTGCCAGTACCCCAGTCAAGTGGTGGCATTACTGGAGCAATATGACATAACCCTGCTGGTGCTAATGGCTATTCGTAGCCCGCGATCGCTTCGTCATACAATCTGGCAGTACCTCACCCATTGGTCTAATATCAAGCCTCTCTTGGACGGTAACGACCTCAAAACGCTGGGCTACAAACCAGGACCCCGCTTCCGTGAAATGCTCAACGCCCTCGCCGCAGCCACCCTGGACGGTGTGACTAAAACTCAAACTGAAGCAGAGGTATTTTTGCAAGAACACTTTCCATGTGAGGGGAAAGGGCGCGGAGGGGTAGAGGAGCGCAGGAGAGTAAGGTAAACAGGTGAAGGATATGAATGCCTCCTTAGTTAACTCTCAACTCTCAACTCATCACTCGATACCTTTTCCCCTTCCCCTTCCGCACCCCGAAAGGGTTAGCATATCTGGAATGACTTGTTGGAATGATTGGCAGGGAGACCCATGAATCTAACCACTGGCACCACTTTACAAAACGGCAAATATGCTCTCAGTAGTGGCTTAGGGCAGGGTGACCTGGGAATTACGCTGAAGGCGGCTCAGACACTCCTGAATCAGTTGGTGGTACTCAAAACAATCAAGCCATCGCCAAAAGTCCCGGTGGATTTTACCCAATTAAGGCAGCGCTTTCTGGAAGAGGCACAGCGGTTTGCTCAATGCCAACACCCCGGCTTAGTCAGGCTGGTGGAACTGTTTGAAGAGTCTGGCGTGCCCTTTGCTGTGATGGACTACATTGCAGGGGAGTCTCTGGCAGATCAGGTTCAACCCCAGCATCTGATGTCTGAAGCTCAGGCAATTCAGCATATTCGTCAGGTGGGTTCTGCCCTCACTGTCCTGCATCGAAATGGGCTAGTTCATCAGGATGTGAAGCCTAAGAATTTGATTCATCCTGCGGGCACTGATTTTGTGATTCTGGTGGATTATAGAATTCTGCATCGTGCAGGATTGGGCGTTTCTGAGCCTCCAACCGCTTTATCCAATACAGGCTTTGCTGCGATCGAGCAGTATCAGCCACCTGCCAAACTGACCCCTGCAACCGATATTTATGGGCTAGCAGCCACCCTTTATTTCCTGGTAACAGGTCGCCAACCAACGGCAGCCAATCACAGAGCGAGGTCACTCCTTCCCTCTCCACGCAAACTTCAACCTGACCTGAGTGTGGAACTGGAGGCAGCCATTTTAAGCGGCATGGAGTTGAATCCTCAGAAACGCCCTCAGACGATCGCTGCCTGGTTTTCGCTGCTGCCTGGAAGTACACCGCTCACTCCTGTTCAACTTTCCAATGGTTCAGAGGCTTCTTCTGCAACTGTTCAGCTTGCTCATGTAACAGCGCCTATCAACGGAAAACTCCAGAGTGCTACTTCCCCGCCATCCTCGGAGCCTCAGCCATCTAGCACGGCTGAGGTCACCCGTGCCCTTCATTCTGAGGTTCAGCCTACGGCTAAAGCCGCCTCCCCCTCCCAAACTTCACGCACGTTCACTCAAGCAGTCCCCCATAGGAGCCGACTACCCCATGCTATGGCAGTAGCCGCCGTCATTGCTGCCTCCTGTGGTTTGGGTCTGGGGTTGACCCTGCGTCTAAGTGCTGTTAGCGGTATTGGACCTGAAATCTTTAACACCAAGCAAACTTTTCCCCCGCTTCAGGATTGGCCCCTAACCGCTGAACCAGCAATGATACCCCTGGCTCCGCTTCCTGAAGTCCTTCCATTACAGGAAAGCCCCCCTTCCTCGCCCCTCCCAAGAGCTGTGGCTCCCGCTCCTGAGCCTTCACCTGAAACCAGTCCATTGCCAGAACCCAGCGTTGAAGCTTCTCCTACCCCCGATCCTGCTGCTTCAGCAATACCCTCTCCTATGCCAGAACCCACTCCCCAACTGAACTTTTCTACTCAGCCTGCGCCCAACCCGCTTCCCTCGGTTGCTCCAGAACCCTCGCCGTCGTTGAACTAAAATGGATGTCAGTGTATCGGGAGTTGAAAGTTGAGACTTATGGAAGTTGACGATTTAATCGTGTAATGAACCAACGTACCGCAGCAGGGGGATAGAGCGAGCATCAAAGCGATCTAGAAACTGATCGACTTTCTGTTTGAGGTTATCCGACCGGCTGCTGAGACGATGCATGTGCAGCAGATCCTGCTTAAGCCAATGCTAGAGTTTCTCAATCGGATTGAGCCAAGAGGCATAGGTGGGCAAGTTCAGTAGCACCATCGGCCGTCCGTTTGGGTCGCCCGGTGTGGCACTCACGAGTTGCCAACTTTGCGGCAGTTTGGGTGGGTAGCGCCACACTTGCTCCTCCCAATCTTTCGCTACCGTGAGTTGTCGGTAGAAGGTGACTTCATCGAAGAAAACCACAACGTACTTGTCTGGCGCGTACTTGGCACGTAAACACGCCAGTTCAATCTGGTCGCATTTGCCCACCTAGTCAGGGTCAGGACTGTGAACATACGGTCGCCCTCGTTTGTAGCCAATGTCGAACCGGGACAACAATTTGCTCAATCCTGATCTGCTCTTGAGACCTAAACTCGGGCACGGCTCCAACAAGTCTTGCAACCGCCAGCGTGCTTGCTCATGTTCAAAGGTTTGCGGCGCATGTCGCAGCCCATTGAGCACCGATTGCTTAGCCGCTTGGGCGCTCTCGTGCTGAGGGAAAAAAAGCAGGCTTGCGCCCACGTCCGTCCCGTAGCATCAGACCTCGAATCCCATCTTTGTCGTAGCGATGCACCCACTCGTATACCTATCGGCTTTGCGTCGCTTCAGCAATCCGCTCTTTGCCACTTGCAACCCACTTGCTCCCGCTGCAATTTTCAGCACGGCGGCAGCCCGTTCTCGCAAGTACGCTTGCGGGGCACGATCACAAACATTCATTTTCCAAGGCTTGCTGTTGCTCAGCGCTCAGTTGCAGTTGAATCGAACGGCGGCTCATCATTGGGACTCACTTAACGCTCAACGATGCCTCCTAATTATTACCCGCTTTATTATTCAACTTCCATAAGCCTCTTGTTCAGTGGAGCCTCATAAAACTCCTACCACCCAACATTTCTCCTCTACCACCTCACCTCCAAATCTGGGCATTCTTGGTTAACTACGCTATCCTGTGCATAATGCAGGTTAATTAAACAGACTGTTTATTGAAACACTCAATCTGGAGAAATCAACATGGCTTGGCGTGGGTCAACATCAATTCAGGACAGGATTTTTGCGTGTTTCCCTTACGCTTTTCCGATGGTTGAGTCGATGGGATTTGGTATCGCTTTGATGAGCCAGTTTCCAGTATTAGCGTATATCCTGCTTCCTTTTACGCCATTTGTCTTCATTTATAGTCTCCTGAATAGTCTGCTAGGAGGGTTTGGAGGGTTTGTCATTTTCTTTGCCCTTTACCTGCTGATTGTCCGCAACGATCGCCTGAGCCACTTTCTCCGCTTCAATACGATGCAGGCTCTGATTACCGGAATTGCAGTTTCCTTAATCAGCACCCTCTTACAGCTTCTAGGTATCGGGGGTCTTGTTGGAGCAACCTTCCTACCTTTTACTATTATCTTCAGCACAATCTTTTTGGCTGTATTGGGGATTGTAATTTTCTCCATCATTCAATGCATCAGAGGACGCTACGCCGAGATCCCGGTTCTGTCTGAAGCTGCTTACGCCCAGACTCGCTACTAAGGATTCAGGATCAATTAACTGGTGCAGGTTGGTTGTTCGCGTTAGCGTTGCGCTTAGCGCTAGCAATAGCAGGTAGCCTGGTTCGCGCATATAACCTGAGTTCCTAATAGATGTTGGGTTTCGTAAGCTCAACCCAACCTACAAAAGCCAGTGTTATTTAATTCTCATTCCTAACGGATTGTTGAAAGTAAGTTTGTGCTTCTCTTCTTTGTTGAGGTGATAATTCCATTTACCCCTCCCTGCTGTTCCCTTCGCTGTTGCTGAGCAGTAGGCTAAGTTGAACTTGATGAAATTCAACATGCTAATCGTCTAACCTGGCGATCGCTCTATCAATAGATTTGCTGGCGATAGCGGCAAAAGCCCTCGATGACAACTGCTACAGTCAACAACAAGTTCGCTGAAATGAACTTTTCCTAAGGAGTAGATACGGGAGGTTGGCTGACTGCCGTAGGCGTTTCTGGTTGCACTGTAGGGGTCGAAGCAGGCGTTGCGGCTGGAGCCGGAGGGGGGGGCGAAACAACATTAGCCGGTGTCAAATTTGGTGCGGTGAGGGAAGTGGCTTGAGGTACCAGTTCTACTGTCGGAGGGACTGGTGTCACCGCAGGAGGGGCTGTGGGGGCGATCGCCGGAGGAACCGCCGCCCCGATGGGAGTTGGAGTGACCGTTGGAGGTGAAGTCACCACCGGAGGAGCAGTTGTGGGGGGATTAACTACGGGTGCTGGTGTCACAGGCGCTGGGGTTGGGACGGGGCGTGTAACCTGCACAGGCGGAGGAGATGGAGCCGCTACAGGTGGCGGTTGTACCACGGGAGTGGGAGCCGGTGGTGCCGTGACCACTGGAGTTGGATTAATGGGAAGAGGTTGGGGCCTTACCGGGTCAGGCGTAGTAGGTTGAGGGATGGCTGGAGGTTGAGGCGTGACTGGGGGTTGAGGCGTGACAGGTGGCTGCTGGGTAACGGGGGCGGCAGGGGGTTGAGTGCCAATTGGAGCTGTAGGCGGTGGTGGCTGAGGGGTCGCAACAGGTGCGGACGCTGGAGTAATTGGATCCGATGTAGGAATTGGACGTTGGGGAGTTACATTTGAATCGGGGGTAGGTACAGGTCGCAGCGGATCAGGAGGGACGACGACAGTACCAGGGGAGGGGTTGATCCCATCAGAAACAGTCGATACTGAAGAACCAGTGCCACTAGGTGGTGGACCAGGTAGTAGCAGGTCAGTAACATTAATATCTACTATAGGACCTATATTTTCTCGCCTAAATATATTGATGCCTGTTGACAACACGCTGGGGTTGTTTTCTGCTGGAGGCGTGCCAAGAGAAATCCAAGCAGGATTGACAGACACGTTGGAATTGGCGGCTATTGGGGTTTGGGCTTGAAGTGCTTCGGCAGTTTCCGACTGAACGGCAGCGATCGCCTCATCTGCGCTGGGTTCCTGGCTCTGACGCGACAAATCCAGATCTTTGACAAGCTCACTGGTTTCGTAGAAGGATTTTAAATCAAAATTAAAGATTTGAAGCCCCTGATTCTGGACCAGAACAGCGATTTGCCCTGCCTTAAGGGTGACTGGTTGATTGCCCTCTATATTGAGACTGACTTCAATTTCGCTGTTGGTGAGCGCCCCCACCAGGGTGGTCTGAGTGTTCGGATTGTAACGGACAAACAGGGCTGAACCCCGGATCCCCGTGATTGCATTGGGCGTTTGTAACTGGGTTCTTCCCTGTCCGGGAGGAATCAGAAGCAGCACCGTTCCATTCTGAAGATTGAAGGTGCGGGTGTTGGGTAAAAACTGAAACAGTGCCCGTTCGCCAACCCGTGCCAGGGAGCGATCGTTGAAACGTAACTCTGCCCAGGACTTAACCGATGTCTTCAGGGCATCTAACGGCTGCATCGTCATCCCTTTTGATGCCCCGCGCCAGCGTTGACCGGAGGGCAGAAACTCCACCTGGTTTTGCATCTTTTGGATGGTGGCATTGGTAAGCTTGACCTCTGCGCTTGCAACACCGGACAAAAATAGAGTTCCGGCACTCCATAAACTCAAGGTGACGATTGGCAGGAATTTAAGGCACATAACAGGGTTCCAGGGGGTTTACTTGAAACGATCGCACTGGGGCTAGTTCTGCTCAGGCACCCAATTAAAAAATTCTCGAATCAATAATTCTCGAATTAAGATATATCCGGAGTTCATAGCAACTTCCGTGTTTTCTCTTATGGAGACTGGCACGCCAGTCATTGCATCTATTCAGTAGTATTTCTATAGTCTTTCGATTACTCAGTTTAATTACCTCTGACTGAATTGTCACTAGGAACTCTGAGAATCCCAATTTTGGGGGATGTTGGTGAATAGGCTTAACCCCGTTAATGGCATAAGCTATCCAAACAGATAGCTAGATTGAAGGGTTTACTTTTCTTAACTTCATCAAATCTTTTAGATTAGGCAATCAGGCTGGTTCAGTAATTCCACGGTTTTTGCTTTGCGGATTCGTTCTACCCCTTTACCTCCTGAATTTCGTTGTTTGGCACGCTTTGGTCTCTGGCAGTACCTATTAGCGTGGATAAGTTTAATTTTATGCGGTCCAGTGGGGGCGACTCCTGCCTGGGTTCCGGCTTCACTTTCTGAGCCTGAACCGCCCCTGGAAGGTCAGATCTCGGTTCAACCCCCTGAAACTAAGCAATCTTCGCCTCAGCCACCGCCTCAACCCCTAGACATTCACCTGGGACTGGGTAGCTCGGCTCAACCAATTCCAGTCCAGGTGCAGGCAAGGTCAACAGTTATATCTCAACCAGATAGCTTTAAGTCTCATTTGGTTCGCCCTACCCACGCCTTTAGCGCAGAGACGCTCTTGACCCCACCCCCTGGCTTACCACTTCCCGTCACCTTTCGCCACCTTGACAGCTTGCAGCCTGATTCCAAGCTTGATCCGCTCTCCTTTCCCATCAGCAATACCAATCTCGTAAGTTCGGCTGAAGACCCAGATCTGGGTGTACTCAAACTGCAATCAACTCCCAGTGGTTCTCAACCCGTCAATGCGCCTCAAAATCAGGATTTGCCGGATTCCTCTGACCAGCAAACCCCGCAAAGCCAGGGTCTTTGTCCAGATGGCAGTGTCCGAGATACAGACATTGGCTGTATCTACCTTGTACCTGCGTCGCCAACCCCATCTCGCCAGCCCACGGTCTATCTCATAGCAAGGTTTGATTACTTTAGAAGCACTAATATCTACTCGGCGATCGACCCCATTGATGACGGGTTAGCCAGACCAGGACTGACGCTTTATGCAGCGCCCCGTTTGGGACCATCCACTTTTCTGACCGCTTCTGTAACCGGCAACCTCGTCCGTTACAACACACAAACCCAAATTAACTACAACGAGCTGCTGTTTGAAGCCAGTATTTTCCAGGTATTGTCTCCTACGATGTTTGGCAGACTAGGCTGGGCGAATCAGCGGCTCCACATTGCCAGCGATGACATTTTTGGGTTGCCCAGGGGGAGTCGGTTTCTGGATGAACACGCAATCCGGTTTGAACTAAGCCGCCGCGATCAGATCACAAGTCGCCTCTACCTCAACACCTTTTACCAACTACGGGTAGGTTTTGCCAATCCTAAAGATCGATCGCGGACGATCAATTCATTCATTGCCTCTTTAAACTATGACCTCCAGCCTAATCTGCAAATTGGGCTGGACTATCAATTTGCCTTGATTACATTCACCCAGCAATCGAGAGAAGATCAGTTTCAACAGGTTGGTGCCCATCTGGCATACACCGTGTTCCGCAATACCCAGCTTTATCTGTTTGCTGGGTACAGCTTTGGGCGATCGAACGCTCCCCTGATTGATTTTAACGGGTTTGTTTTTGGCATCAGCCTCAGCACGAGTTTGGGGTTGTTTTAGGGATCAGGTGTCAGGTGTCAGGTGTCAGGTGCCAGGTGTCAGCTTCACCCATTACTAACCTTTCCCTGGGTTATTCAGGTTCCATTGTCAAAAGATTCCGGGCAACTTGATAGAGGATTTCTTCTGATTGCCCCTGAAGCTGTCGATCTTTCAAGTCAATCAATCCCTGTGCCAATTCCACTGCCCGTTTTTTGTAGGTGTTATTGGCTGCCAGGAGATCGGTAAATACTTCTTGCTCAACCTGAAGCCGACTGGCTTCCTCTGCAATGGGGGAGGCATAGGCAACGGCATCGACGTTGTATTTCAGCAGAAAGATTAATGCTCCACTGATCTGTTTCAACTGCTGTTGGAGTTTGCGGGTATCCAGTTCCAGGCGATCGAACCCAACCTGACCCTCAATCCGCAGTTCCACCATCGGAGCCTGGTCGGGGTTAATCTTGCCTGACTGAATTGCCTGCTGAACGGTAGTGATAGCCATCTCCTCCAGAGCTTCTGCACTTTCTTGCCCCTGGGCAGTGACCCTTAAACGGGCGATCGCCCGCTGGTCATAATCCTGCTTTAGAGTAGCCTGAATGCCGGATGGCTCCAGATCAACGAGGTAAACTCCTCGCTCAAACTGGCTTTCTTCGATATTGTTTGCCTCCAGGGAGCCAGGATTAAAAACCCAGCCTTCCACAGCGTAGTTTTTGTGAATATGCCCCAGTGCCAGATAATCAATTCCGACCTCCTTGAGCGGCAGCAGATCCGTATAGCGAAGCGCCCCCTGATAGCGGGCAATCTGCCCTTCCAGCCCGTGGTGAAACATCATAACGGAATGTTGGGGAGCGGCAGGAAGTTGCTGAATCGCAGTAGCCAGCGCGGCGATCGCCCTGGGAGCAGAAGCCCCATACCAGTAGGAACCCAACACGCGCACCCCACAGTCCAGATCAATATACCCACCCCGTTTCGTTTCTGGATTCCAGGGTTCATAGATCACCTCACCAGTGGCTGCATTGTCGGGTTCCAGCAGAATCAACAGTTCCCAATCGGACAGGTAGCGGAGCCAGCTTGTTTTGGTTCCGTAGGGTCGATTATCGTGATTACCTTCAATTGCCAGCACTGGAATCCCGGCTTGCTTCAGTTCTCGCAGGCAAAGCTGCGCCTGGTTCAACACATTGGGTTGAATAGAACGATGCTCAAATAAATCTCCCGCAATCAAAACAAAGTCAACCTGGGGGGCGATCGCAAACTTTTCTAACGCATCGCGAAAGGCATGGTAGAAATCCAGCGATCGCTCTTTATTGTCGTAGCGATCAAACCCAAGATGAATATCTGCCAGATGAAGAAAGCGTGGCATAGATCAAATGTTCGATTTTAGATTCAGTGTAGTAGTCAAGAACTCAAGTTTGGTAAATGATTTGGGTGTCAGGTTTTGACGTGAGCGCTCAGCCGAATGGTGTCAGGGTTCAGTAGGCTAATTCTCAACTCAAAACTCTCAACTCAAAATTCCTTTCCCTCCCCCTTCTCTTCGTCATCCCACCAGCAGGTTCTCCTCTGGATAATGAACAAAGCTGGGTTTCGGATCGCCTATAAGGGCAGCCATCAGCAGCAGCACCCCTACCCGCCCAATATACATGGTGGCAATCAGAACTAGTTTGGCAAAGGTGCTCAGCCCCGCTGTAATGCCGGTTGAAAGCCCGACTGTAGCAAAGGCAGACACCACTTCAAACAGAAGCTGAATAAAGTTGACATCTGGGTCGGTGAGAGAGATCAGGGTGGTCATAATAATTAAGGTGCCAAACGACCCCACAACAACCGCCATCGCTTTCAAGATCAGGTTGATGGGGACCTGCCGCCCGTAGAGCGTCACCTCTTCTCTGCCACGCAAAATCGCTTTGGTGCAACTGGTCATTACTCTTAGCGTTGTGGTTTTGATCCCCCCTGCGGTTCCGCCCGGACTGCCACCGATAAACATAAACGCAACGGTCAAAAACAACCCAGCAGTGGTCATACTGCCAATGTCAACGGTGTTAAATCCAGCCGTTCTGGTGGTTGCAGACTGAAACCAGGCTGCCATTAGCTGGGTGGAAAAGTCTACTGAGCCGAACGTATTGGGGTTACGCAGTTCGACCAGCAGAAAGGCGATCGTTCCCAGGATAAGCAGGGTCAGTGTGGTACTGACTGCCACCTTAAAGTTGAGGGATAAAATAATCTGTTCAGGTCTTCTCCTAAATCGTGCACACAGCCAGAGATACAGCTCAAAAATAGTTTCATACCCAATCCCACCAAAGATAATCAACCCTGGAATGACCAGGTTAATCAGTAACGAAGACTGAAACCCCATTAAGTTGTCTGAAAATAGACTAAAACCAGCATTATTAAAGGCGCTAACACTGTGAAAAATGGAGAGCCACAGGCTGCGATCGATCCCGTATCGAGGACTAAACTCTGTCATCAGCAGAAATGCCCCAGTAATCTCAAAGATCATCGTGGTAGCGATGATCGACCGAATCACCTGGGCGGCTCCATGAATGCCGGTGCGATCGAGTGCCTGTTGCAAAGCAACTTTATCCCGTAAGCCAAACTTACGCCCAACCACCAAAAACAGAAAGGTGGTTGCCGTCATATAACCCAGACCACCAATCTGAATCAGTGCCAGGATGACCAATTGCCCAAAGGGTGAAAAGTAGGTACCCGTATCTACGACAATATGACCCGTGACACACACGGCTGAGGTTGCTGTAAACAGTGCAACGATCACGTTCTCCCAACTCCAGATACCACTACTGGTAGCAAAAGGGAGGAGGAGGAGGAGGGTGCCGATGGCAATGACGGCTAGAAATCCCAGGCAAATGGTTCGAGAAACGGTCATGGAGGGGGTGGGAAGTTTTGAGTTGAGAGTTTTGAGTTGAGAGTTTTGAGTTAAATTGCATCCAACTTGAAACCTGGTGTTTCTCTGATGCCCTCATCCCCCAGCCCTCTTCTCTCCAGGGAGAAGGGGAGTTAGATTTAAAGCCTTCGGCATACAAGAAGTGAGGGTCAAACCTACGGTTCTTAACATGGCTTGAGATTTAAGGGTTTTAAGTTTAGGAGTTTTGCGTGATAGCTATAGCAATTCCCATTTGTGTATACGGTCAAATTGCTGATTCAGTAAGGGGCTTTGGTATTAATTAGTACCGCACTCGTCTGAGAATCGCTATATTCATTGCTTCATTTTTCACTCTAAATGGCTACCTTGCCTCCCTGCCCCTAGGCTGCCCAGGTATCTCTCCATTTGACAAGTCCTTCTTCTGCCACGAGCCAGCGGCGACAGACGAGATTTTCGCGCAGGGGAATGTGGGTATCGTGACCTTCGGCATCTTTGTAGACGATCGCATACTTATAGGCGATCGCCTTACCTGCACTTTCGTTAAACGGAATTTCACCAAACCAGGTATTGGAGTTGATGTATTCCAGCGGGTAAGCGTTATCGATATTCCAATTGCCTAACTCAGGGCAGTCTCCGGTGACTACGACGGCTTCCCCAGGTTGGGTTGCCAAGCCGTTGAGCTGCACTCTTACAATCGCTTGCTCCCTAACCCGCTCCTCGACATGGCTGAGAATGATAGCTTCCTTGGCACCCAGTTCTAGATTATAAATTTTGCCGTCTTTGACTTCAAACTTGCGGCGACTGAGGACACAGGTATGTTCGCGATCGGGGAGTTCGGTGTCTACCTGCTCTAAAGTTACGGTTTCTCCCCGGTTAAGTGCCACAAAGCAGCGAGAACCCCGGTAACGACGGACATAGCAGTAAATATCGGGAGTTAGATACTTTTGCCACTGACTGCCCAGAGACACGGCTGGATTGAGGCGGCGCAGCCCAGACAATAACCGAATATCTTGATAAAGGGGAGTATCGGTGTCCCAGGTTTCCATCATTGGGCGGTTATAGGGATCGTTGTTGCCATAGATGTTGGCATCCCCGTTAGTGTCGTCATGGAGGTATTGCTCTGTTCCATAAAAGAGACAGGGAATCCCGCGTGTGGTCATCAGCATATTGACGGCAATCCGCAGCAGATCAGGATCGGGGTTAATCGTCTGGAAGCGATGCATGTCATGGTTGTCGATGAAAGTCACCAACTCCGTTGCACCATCGTAGCGGTAATCTTTGTCCAGTACATCCTGAACCAGGTGAAACCCTCCTTCATCCATTGTTCCCAGCGCTTGCCGAACTGCCATACATAGCCCAAAGTCG
This sequence comes from Kovacikia sp. CALU 1929, assembly GCF_056784235.1. Taxonomy (NCBI): domain Bacteria; kingdom Bacillati; phylum Cyanobacteriota; class Cyanophyceae; order Leptolyngbyales; family Leptolyngbyaceae; genus Kovacikia; species Kovacikia sp. CALU 1929. The sequence goes on along the minus strand of NZ_JBXBCF010000060.1, from coordinate 96,930 downwards.
AGCAGGGTCATGCCAGAGTTGTTGGCAAAGTTGACGGAGCGATCATCATCTGGGCTGTTGTAAATCCATTCACCAAACGTAAAGATGTCAGGTTTATGGGTCTGGATATCGGCGTTAAATTCTTGCCAGAACCAGATGGGCATGTGTTTTACTGTATCGACCCGCAGGGCATCGACACCGCGATCGAGCCAGAGCTTGATGGCGGTTTTAATGTATTCCCGGTAATCGGGATTACTTTCATTGAAGCTTGCCAAGCCCGCCAACTCACAGTTTTGCACCTGCCATTCATCTTCCCAGTCGATCACATCGCCGTAGTGGTGGTACCAGTGATTGACATCTTCGTTGAAGTCGGCAATTAGCTTGCCGTCATCGTAGAGTTGCCCTTTCAAACCGCCTGCATCTGGACTGCTGTGGTTACAGACAATATCCAGAATCAGCTTCATGCCGCGATCATGGAGAGCCGCAATTAAGCGGTCAAAAACCGTTTCCTTTTCCTGAAACAGGGAAGGATTTTCATCTTTACCGATGTAGCGAGGATTGATTCGCTTGAAGTCTTTTGCCCAATAGCCATGAATTGCTGCGTATTTCTCAAACACGAGCTGCTCCACCTGCTCAAACAACGGTGTGAGCCAGATTGCAGTCACGCCCAAATCCTTCAAATAGTCGAGTTTGTCAATAACTCCTTGCAGATCACCACCCCAATACTTCCACCAGTCCTCATGGGTGGGGTCGTAGAGTTCAGCGTTGAAGCCGCTGTTGTTGCTAGGGTCGCCATCATAAAAGCGGTCTACGACAATGAAATAAATGGTTTCCTGACGAAATTCGATATCGCGAGTGAACAGAAACTCAAACTCGCTGGTCGGCTCTGCCTTTTCAACCGCAACAGCGGTTCCTGTAGCAAGGGGTGTAACGGGGAGTTGCGGCTCCATAAAGTGGGGATCCTGCTGATTGTCTGTCAGGATTCTATATCGAACTGCCCATGAAATTGAGCCTTACACCCAGTAATTGATTACATCAGAACCGAGTAATGGATATTCCTGGGGTTTTCAAGCGAGTGTCAGGTTTCGCCACAAACTTTCGACCTGAGCACTCAAGCGTTTGACTGAGATTACGTCGAAGTCCCAAGGGTGCTCAGTCGAACGACATCAGATGTCCTAACTAATAAATATGTTCATACTTAACCTCCGATGGTCACCAACTCGTCTTTGCCCATCTAGGAGTTTTCGCCATTCGAGGAGTTTTGCCAGTCAATTAGGGTTATTTCTCGATAAAAAATAACCCCGGTGTATGGTGGGTAAATCTGGATCTGCTTAACCAGCGAAGCACTATACCGCAGACAACTAATTAGTAGGGGTAGCCGAATCAGGGATAGGAGTGTGGGCTGGATCTGTCACGGATGGATTACTGAGACGCTGTTGCCGCAGTTTGAGAAATTCTTGGGCGGCAGTGTCCAAATTTTCTTGCTGTCCTTCGTTGAATTCTTCAAAGCTACGTCCCTGACCCTGAATTGCCCGATGGATAATGTCCATCATGCCGCCGCTCTGATTGCCACCCCGGTTCGAGAAGATGTCGCTCCGTTCTGCACTTTGCGGGTTGTCAAAGGGTTGAGCAGGTGTAGTTTGGGCAAAGGCAGGTGCCGTATTACTAGCCGCTAAACCTGTAAATGCCAGAAGACCCAGAACTATCAATCTTTGTTTTTTCATGAATGACAGGGAAGGTTGGAACATTTTCTTAAAACTCCTCTAGCCCAATTTACGAGACATCTAGCAAGACTACGGGGCTTTCCTTAACAAAGACGCAGTTTTCTGCAACTTTGCTCCTGAATTAATCACCGTACATTCTAGCATTGCCTCTATTTTGTACTGGAGACTTTTGCTGAGAAATCATTTTCGTAAAAACAACTCAGTCAGTATACTGATTTGAAAGCCTATCTCACAAACTTTCTGGATTTAATGGCTGAGCTTTGGCAGTGAAGGCGTTTTCGATAGGCTTTAAAGCTGACCGGCTGGAGTTTCTGTTTCGTCAAGCGATGTCCGATTGCGGGCAGGGGAATCTTTTTGATTTCTGTAGCACTTACGTTACAAATTGATTATGCATTCATCCAACTCGGTTAAGTGGGAAACTTCTGGCTCAGAAAAGCTGGTTCCAGAGATGTTAATTACTAGCTATGAAATGGCAGTGTTGTCCACACTGTTTGAGCAAGGAGACTCAGGCAAAGTCACTGACCTGGCTCAACAGTGGGGCTATCAGCAGGATTTTCTGCACGCTGTTTGGCAGCAAATTCATGCCAGGATAGGCGATCGCCCATCCAAGGGTACTTAAGAGATTTCTGTAAAAGAAAATACCAACATCGGACAGGATGGGTTAGCGTAGCGTAACCCATCCTACGAGGTGGGGGTAAATTCTTACCTGGAAATCTCCTTAGTAAACGAGGACAGCTTCAGGTTAGGGCACGTCGCAGCCTCGGTTGAATGCTGAGTAGAATAACCGCCGCAAAGCTAAACAGAACTAACAGAGCGCCTCCCAGGGTCACCTCGCCCCAGGGTGCCCGCATCACGATACTACTTAAAGACCAGTCATCGTGGAGGTAGATATAACGAATCGGTTCGATCGCGTAACTGAGGGGATTTAACGTAGCGACCCATTGCAGCCATTTGGGCATAAAGGACAGGGGAACCAGTGCTGTGCTGGCAAACAGCAGCGGCAGATTAGTCACAAAAATCACTGCAATCAACTCAATGTGACCGGGCAAGGAAAAAGCAAGCCCCAGACTGAGGGCAGTCACTCCGACCACCAGCATCAGCACAATCAGCGCTACCAGTCCCAGCCCCAAGGCATCGGGTAACCCCGCTCCTAAAACCGCACTCATGGCGATGATCGCCGCGGTCTGAACCAAACTCATCACCGTAATAAAAATCGCAGATGCCGCCACAATCGAATAGCGCGACGACAGGGGCGCGACTAGCAGCCGATTAAGGAAGCCAAACTCCCGGTCAAACATTACCGGCAGTCCGGCATTCAACGCGCCCCCAAAAGCGGTAAAGACAATGACTCCCGCCCCCAAAAACTGTCCATAGTTTACCTGGTCCCCAAACAGTCCTTGAGGTGCGTTCTGGAACAACGCCCCAAACAAAACGAGCCACATCAGCGGCTGAATGATACCTGCAATGAGAGTTGAAGGTCGTCGCTGAAGCTGAATAAACAGACGCCGGGTAAGGGCAAGGGTTTCCTGAAGAAAATCGCTGAATGGGCTGGAGGAAGACGGGTTTTGAGGAACGGTCACTTTTCCATTGAGAGTTGGCGGTGTTATTGTGCTACTCATCGATGCTCTCACAATCCTCCCAATCTAGGGTTTATAACCTGTAAGCTAATCCGGCTATCTCATGTTTTTCTTCCGCTCTGCCTTCTCGTCCCGACTACCAGAGGCAGCGATTTCGGCATCCAACAGCGTGCGTCCAGTCGCTGCCAGGTAAACATCATCTAAGCTGGGGCGCGACTGGGCAATGCCAAAGGTCGGCATGCCTGCTTCCTGGAGGACTTTCTGCACGGTCAGCAGGGCATCGCTGTGGGGAGAGACAACCAGGTTAAGCGAGTTGCCCTGGGCACCATTGATAATGACCTCCTGAACCGTCGGCACCTTCTGGAGCAACGCTCTGGCTTTTTCGGCTTCATCCAGGGGCGCAAACTCACGGATACGCAGGGTAATGCGATCGCCCCCCACCTTATCCTTCAACTCAGAAGGCTGACCGCAAGCAATCACGACTCCCTGGTCAATAATGGCGACCCGGTCTGCCAGGGCATCCACTTCTTCCAGATAGTGACTGGTCAGCAGCACCGTTGTCCCCTGTTCTCGCAGGCTGCGTAAAAAGTCCCAGACTGCCATCCGGCTCTCAATGTCTAACCCAACGGTCGGTTCGTCCAGTACCAGGACGTCGGGCTGATGTAACAACCCGGCTGCCAGGTCGAGGCGCTTTTTCAAGCCACCTGAATAGGTGCCCGTTTTTTGATCGGCATAGTTCTGTAAGCCCAGAAGACTGAGAACGCTGTCAATTTGGTCTGAGCTAATCGAGCGGGGCAAATGATAGAGCGCCGCTTGCAGTTGCAGCAGTTCTCGTCCAGTCAGCACTTTGTCTAAAGCGACCTCCTGGGCAACATAGCCCAGACGTTGCCTTGCCAGTTTAGGATGATCAATCACTGAGATGCCGGAAACCTCAATTTTCCCAGCATCTGGCTCCGCCAGCGTGCAGAGGCAGCGGAGGGTTGTGGTCTTACCGGCACCGTTGGGTCCCAGCAGACCAAAGATTTCTCCCGGTTCAATTTGGAATGAAACGTCCTTGACAGCTTCGACAGCGCCGTAGCCCTTTTGCAGCTTTTCAATCAAAACAGCAGGAGCCATAGATACTCCCTATCAAAATCGATACAAATCTCAACCTTCATTGTAGCGGGGCGATCGCATTCACGACTCTAGATCGATCCCTTTCCTTTGTAGTTGTGCCTGTAGTGCTTGTAGTGCCTGCTCTGCTTTCTCCGCCCGCTGGCGTTGCCGTTCTGCTAGTTCTTCTGGAGATTGAGAAACCCATCGGGCACCAGGGGGGGCACTTCAGGTGCATAGTAAATGCCCATGTCAATCCCAATAAACCAATCCTGACGATCTGCTCAGGCGATCGCCAGGATGGCTTCTAGCAAATTGGGGATCAGGTTTTGTAACTCGTTATCCACAGGCGTGTCATCCGAATCGGGCAACTCTGCTGCCGAGGGAAGACAATGGCGTGGGTCATAGTGCAGCATGGGTGATTTGCCTGAGAAGCTCTGGCTGAATCTTAGCGAATTCCAGCGGGAGCGATCGCAGTAACCGTGTGAACCCAGGTCTGCCAGTGACTGGCAATCAGATTTGTGAACTGGTGGGTCAGCGGCAGGCTGTCTAATGCCATGCCAGCACATAGCATCATCAGGTAAAGGATGGAGTACTTGAAGACAGAACGTGCCACATGAAGGTCGGAGGGCGCTTGCATCAACTGCCATGCTTTTTTGACAAAGATGCCACCCAGCAACAGGGCGATCGCAGCGTAAATTGCTCCCATCACATTCAGGGGGTAGACCAGCAGCAGCGTTACCGGAATCAGCGCCAGGGTGTAGTAAAAAATCTGGCGTGCGGTGGATTCGGTTCCCTCAACTACAGGCAGCATGGGTACTCCCACCTTGGCATAGTCCTCCCGGATCATCACTGCCAATGCCCAGAAGTGGGGGGGTGTCCAGAGAAAGATGATGGCAAATAGTACCCAGGCAGCCCAACTGAGATCACCAGTCACCGCTGCCCAACCAACCAGGGGTGGAATTGCCCCCGCCGCTCCACCAATCACAATGTTTTGCGTGCTGTGGCGCTTTAGCCAGTGGGTGTAAACCAGAACGTAAACCACAATCCCGGACATCGCAAGGCAGGCACTCAGTAGATTTGCAAACACCGCCAGCAGCGAAAAGGAAAGGAGCGTGAGAGCGATCGCAAACAGCAGGGCATCCCGTGGCTGCACCCGTCCCGAAGGTAAAGGACGGTGGCGGGTGCGCTCCATAATGTAGTCAATGTCGCGATCGTAGAGGCAGTTAATGGTATTGGCTGCCCCCGCTGCACAGGCTCCACTGATCAGCGTCACCAGCAGCAGCACGGGGTTGACCTGCCCTTCTGCGGCTATCCACATCCCCCCTGCCGTTGTAATCAGCAACAAGAGAATGATGCGGGGCTTAGTCAGTTGCCAGTAGCTTTGAATGACTTGAAAAAGGTTTTCATGGTGGCGGGAAAAACCCGCTAAGGATGTTTCTTGCATTCGCTCGTTTCCTACAAACAAAGGTAATAGAACCGTTAAGCAGGCTGGCTTTCAGCACTGTGATCCTGGAGAGATGATGAGTCCAGGGCTTGAGGGGTAGCTTTTGTGCTTAAAGCAGGGGCGGGCAAATCGCGCCACGCCAGGACCGTGAAGGCAACCAAAGTCCCTAGCAGTATGGCTCCCATCGCATGGTGTCCAACGGTTAAAGGCTCGACCTGGAGCCGCAGCTTAAACGTGGCAATGCCCAGAACAATCTGAAGCACCACCAACCCACCAGCCAGATTGGCTAACCGGCGCAGGTGAGGATGAAGGGCCGGCGTTCGCCATGCCATGACAACCAGTCCCAGGGTTGCCAGGGTAGCTGGAAGCACTCCCACGATATGGCTGTTCATCACCCGGCAGAGAGTAGAGGTACTCAAGCATTGATGTAATGCCCATTGGGAGGCGACCAATGCCCCTAGGATGCTCTGGATATAGACGAAAACCGCTGCCGCCAGACCCACCCAGCGAAGTTTGCTGGCATTTCCGGTTCCCTGGTAGGGCAGCAGAGCGCATCCAATCGACAGCAATGTAATGAAGAACAGAAAGCCGACTGCCAGGTGAGCGGTGACAATATCAAACCGCAGCAGCTCCGTGACAGTCAACCCGCCCAGAACTCCTTGAAAAACAATCAGTCCTAATGCCAGGACGGATGCCCAGGGAAGCCAACCGGGAACCGATCGCCGGTACCACCAGGTCATCGCTACCAGAGCGATCGCAAACAACCCCATGGAGGAAGCTGCCAGACGATGAAACCACTCTAAAAAGACTTGCAGGTTCATTTGCTGCCTGGGATAAAGCACCCCGTAGCAGAGGGGCCAATCGGGGCAGGCAAGCCCAGCATTCATGACGCGAGTGGCACTCCCAATTGCCAACAGAATCAGAGTTTCGCCTGTCATCCCAAACACAAGGTTCCGAATTTGTTTTTGGGGGCGGGAGGTTTCATCGGTCGATGGATGAAAAAATATATCCGTCATTCAAAAAAACCTTCAAAAAACAAACATCAAACTTCAACCAATCCTGAGTCCTGACTCACCACAATGCAATCCATTGATCAACTTATCTTGATCCTAGCTATTACTTTAATGACAGTGCCATTGGAAGCTACTTCCTTTAGGAATTTCTTTGGATTAGGCGTTATCCGCAGTATCATACTTTGCATAAATTCTTAATTTTTTTGAAAGTTTCAATATTCAGGTAGATGTTGGTTTCAAAGCTGACCTTCTAGCTTAAGAGAAGCATTTTTTCCGAAATGCTGCCAGAAATGAATGATCCCAAAGAAATGACTAAAAATGCTTAAACAAACCTTTTTATTAGTTGAAGTTTTTCCTCTTAGTTGGTATGCGAGGGTGATTTAGACATTCATGAAGATTGAACACCGTCACGAATGGTGCCTGACAGCGGAAGAGGCGATCGCCATTCAGCAATCGCTGCGGGGTGAAATTATCACTACGGATCAGTTGGGTGAGATTCAATTCATTGCTGGAGTTGACGTGGGATTTGAGGCTGAAGGCACCATTACCCGTGCTGCGGTTGCCGTGCTGCGCCTGGATGACCTGAAACTGCAAGACCGGGCGATCGCCCGCCGCCCTACCACCTTTCCCTACATCCCCGGTTTCCTTTCCTTTCGAGAAGTGCCTGCTGTTCTGGATGCGCTACAAAAGTTGACCCTTCTCCCCGATCTGCTGTTGTGCGACGGGCAGGGAATCGCCCATCCCCGCCGGTTTGGAATTGCCTGTCACTTGGGACTGCTCACCAATCTACCCTCCATTGGCGTTGCTAAATCTCTGCTAGTCGGTAAACATGATGAGGTCCCCAACGATCGCGGCAGTTGGGTTCCCCTCACCCACAAAGGAGACACCATCGGAGCCGCCCTCCGAACCCGCCCCGGCACCAAACCCCTTTACATCTCCAGTGGGCACCGGGTCAGCTTAAACACTGCGATCGCCTACGTCATGCGCTGCACCACCAAATACCGTCTCCCCGAAACCACCCGGTTTGCCCATAATCTGGCATCTGGTCCCGCGATCGACCAGCTTCCTGAGCAAGCGTCGTCTGAGCAGATGTCTTTGTTTTGAATCCTCCCATGCATCTTCCCACCTTTCTCTGGCTCTGGAAAACGGCTGCCTGGTCAATGGGCTTCGCTGTTTTCGCTTATCTGCTGCTGGCAATATCTGGCGGGTGGATGTTTTTCACCCGGCAAAGACGGCAACCTCGTCCCCAGTGGCTACGCCCATCCCATTACTTGGTTGGGTTGGTCATGGTCGGGTTGGTGTTGTTGCTGTTGGGCATTGGCATTGTCGGCACCTTTGGACACTTCGGCAGTTTGGGGCATTCCCTTCATTTACCCGCTGGGCTGGCTGTGGTGGACCTGGTGTTTTTGTCTGTCTGGAGCGCGGTGCAAATCAGTCCAGAACGTCCTTGGGCACGGTGGCTCCACATTGGCACCAATGCGGTTCTGTGCATCGCCTTCATTTTGGTTTCCCTCACCGGCTGGAGCGTGGTACAAAAGTATCTTCCATGAAAGGGGAGGGGAGGGGAGCAGTTAAGAGTTTTGAGTTTTGAGTTTTGAATGATTAGAGGGTCACTCTAGCAACCGCCCCCTAAACCTCAGCCAAGTTGAGAACTGGAGATTTTTCCCGGAAAAAATACGGGGTTCTGAGTTGGTGAGGTTTAGTCCCCAATGACCGATGACCCTGACCCATGACCTACCCTCTAACCCTCAACTCTTACTCTTAACTCTCAACTCCTACTGTTAACCCGACTACCTGACCCCTACCACCGTCCCTTCCCTGCATCTACAAGGAGCCTTCATGTCTGGCAATGTCATTGTGATTGATCACCCGCTGATTCAGCACAAGCTAACGCTGATGCGTCGGGTAGAGACGAGTACGGCAAAATTTCGATCGCTGATGACAGAAATCAGTATGTTGCTGGCATATGAGGTGACGCGGGATTTGCCGATTAAATATGAGCCGATCAAAACGCCGCTGGCAAGTATGCACGCCCCAGTCCTGGCTCCTGACAAAAAGCTGGTGATTGTGACAATTATGCGGGCGGGGCAGGGGATTTTGGATGGTATGTTGCAACTGATGCCGTCAGCCAGAGTAGGTCATATTGGGCTATATCGGGAACCCTCGACCCTAATTCCGGTTGAATACTATTTCAAGCTGCCTCACGATACTGAGGAGCGGGATATGCTGGTGGTCGATCCGATGGTAGCAACGGGAAACTCAGCATCGGCAGCGGTTCAACGGTTGAAGGAAACGAATCCCAGATCTTTGAAGCTGGTATGTCTGCTGGCAGCACCAGAGGGAATTATCAATTTCCATGAACAGCATCCCGATGTGCCCATCTATACGGCTGCGATCGATGAAGGGCTGGATGAGCATGGCTATATTATTCCGGGACTGGGGGATGCGGGCGATCGCCTGTTTGGGACCCAGTAGTAGATGTCAGGAATTAGGTATGTTGGATTGGGTATGTTGGTCGCAGTTCGTGGAATTGATGGCTGAGGGAAAGGCTATACAAATGATCAACGAAAAATTTGACAATCGTTAATTACCCAATTGGTTATTTTCTCATTCGTTTTTAATCAACGTCTCAACCCCCTTTAGGGCACGAATTCAATACTCTAAGCAGTGAATTGATCTATAGCAATTCTCAGCTTTGTGAGGTACGTTTTTGGTGGTCATTGGTCATTGATTATTGGTCATTGGTCATTGGTCATTGGTCGCCCACAAAGGACGAATGACTAATGACTCATAACAAACCACTAGTTTGCACCGCACCAGCATGAGAACCGCTGTATACAAGCCCTGATTTCTTCACAAGGTAAGACTTACTGTGACAACTCGTACTCAAGAATAAATTCGGTTAGAAGAAGCGCTGACTCACCACACTCACTGGCGGCGCTGGGAAATTATTTGAGCGATCGCCGATTATTCTTTGCGATCGCTCTGTGAAGTGAGCAAGATGGTTTTGATTACAATAGGCTGCATTTGTCCAGACGATCAGCAGATTGAAATGAAGGGGCGATCGATGGTTGGGTTCTACGAAGAGTTCCACGGTGACAATGGAGCTGGAATAGGAGCAGTCATCAAACGGGGTGGACTAGGCTGGTAGCAAAACTGATTCAGCAATTGGTGAGTATGAAGCCGAAGAGGTGCTACCTCAACCGGCTCAAGCAATGGAAGAAGCGATCGCGCTTTATTATAATGTGGGGAGTCCTTCCATTCAGCCAGTTCTGTGACCACAACACCCCTTCCTTCCAACCTTTCGTCAACCCCTAACCCCTCTGCTCAGCGTCCCGATGCCCTGGGACGCTTTGGCAAGTTTGGTGGGAAGTATGTGCCCGAAACCCTGATGCCTGCACTGGCAGAGTTAGAAACGGCTTTTTACCAGTACAGAAATGACCCGGACTTTCAAACCGAGCTTCAAGGACTTCTGCGGGATTATGTCGGGCGGCCCAGCCCTCTCTATTTTGCTGAACGGCTCACCGCTCATTACACTCGCCCCGATGGAACGGGACCGCAGATTTACCTGAAACGGGAAGACCTCAACCATACGGGAGCGCACAAAATCAATAATGCGCTGGCACAGGTGTTGCTGGCAAAGCGGATGGGCAAGCAGCGAATTATTGCCGAGACTGGAGCCGGACAGCATGGCGTTGCCACCGCCACAGTCTGTGCCCGCTTTGGTTTGCAATGCATCATTTACATGGGCGTGCATGACATGGAGCGGCAGGCACTCAACGTGTTTCGGATGCGGCTGATGGGGGCAGAGGTATCCCCCGTTGAGGCAGGCACAGGCACTTTGAAGGATGCAACTTCCGAAGCAATTCGGGACTGGGTGACGAATGTGGAAACCACCCACTATATTCTCGGTTCCGTTGCGGGACCTCACCCCTATCCCATGCTGGTACGGGACTTTCAGGCAATCATTGGACAGGAAACCCGTGCCCAATGTCAGGAGAAGTGGGGCGGCTTGCCTGACATTTTGCTGGCTTGTGTGGGTGGGGGTTCCAACGCGATGGGACTGTTCCACGAGTTTGTGAATGACCCCTCTGTTCGCATGATTGGGATTGAGGCAGCGGGTGAAGGGGTGGATACGGAAAAACATGCTGCCACCCTGACCCGTGGAAGGGTAGGTGTGCTGCATGGAGCCATGAGCTACCTATTGCAAGACGAAGACGGACAGGTCATTGAGCCGCACTCAATCAGCGCTGGTCTGGACTACCCCGGTGTGGGACCAGAACACAGCTTTTTGAAAGACAGTGAGCGGGCTGAGTACTACGGCATCACTGACCAGGAAGCCCTCGTCGCGTTCCAGAAGCTTTCCCAACTGGAAGGGATTATTCCAGCCCTGGAAACTGCCCATGCGATCGCTTACCTGGAAACCCTGTGTTCCCAATTGGCAGGCAATCCACGCATTGTAATCAACTGCTCTGGTCGCGGCGACAAAGATGTGCAGACGGTTGCCAGGTTTTTGAATTCAGACTAAAACCAGGTTCCCAGCTTTTTGGACTCGACTTTAGCCAATTCAAATTTCAGACCACTCCAGACCTGCGAGGTTTTCAAAAACCTCGCAGGTCTATCCGCACGATCAGATCGCCCAACTACAGGTTTTAGTACTACCCCTTATGCTCACCCTGACGTTCTCCTTCTCGCAAGATATCTTGATACCAGGGCAACTCTCGCAGTACTGCCATACCCCACCTCATGATTTGCCGCACAACTTCACCATCGCGCCTTCTAAAAGACCTCCGATTTTTTTGAAAAAATCGGAGGTCTGATCTCACTTGAATCGACTTCTACCGTCCACCAACGGTGATGGCATCCACCTTGATGTGGGGTTGCCCTACAGTGACATAGACACTGCCGCTGACGGAACCGCAGAACCCGGCGGCTAAATCCAGGTCGTTGGAGCACATGGAAATTTTGTTCATAATTTCCTTTGCTTCGCCAATTAAGGTCGCGCCCTTGAGCGGTTTGGTCAGTTTGCCATTTTCAATCAGGTACGCCTCATCCACCGCAAAGTTGAACTGCCCCGTTGCACCCACACTGCCGCCACCCATCTTCTTGCAATAAATGCCCCTGTCAATGGAGGCAAATAACTCATCCAGGGAGTGGTCTCCGGGAGCAATGTAGGTATTCCGCATCCGAGAGGCAGCAGCATAGGTATAGTTTTGCCGCCGACCACTGCCGGTACGGGGGTGCCCCGTGCGAGCGGAGCCTGCCCGGTCTGCCAGGAAGTTTTTCAGTACACCTTTTTCAATCAGGAGGGTACGCTGGGCGGGCATCCCCTCATCGTCCATGTCAATCGTGCCAAAAGCGTCTGAAGTCAGCCCTTCATCCCAGGCAGTCAGGCTTTCGTGGGCAATCTTTTCTCCCTTCTTGTCCAGGAAGGGGGTGACGCGCTTCTCGATCTGAGTCGTCTCCAACAGGTGCCCGCAGGCTTCGTGGAAGATGACCCCACCGAATTTGTTCGCCATGATGATTGGGTAAGTGCCCGATTCGACATAGTCGGCGTAGAGCATTTTGCCAGCGGATTCCGCAATTCCCTCAGCCGCCGATGGGAAGTCCCAACTCCGGAGGAAGTTGGGGTCGCCTGTGTTTCCTGACCGTTCAGAAATGGAAGAACGGTGGGCACCATCGGCACACAGGAGGTTGTAGCCCACGGACTGAGTAAGGCGAATATCTCTGGCGAAGGTGCCGTCACTGGAAGCAACCATCACTTCCTGCCAATCCCGGAAATAGACGACACGGCGGGACTGGACATGGCTAGCTTTCTGGTCCAGACGGGCGTTCGCATCCAGTAACACTTCTCCCATCTCGCGCATGGAACTGCACTGGGTCAACCAGGACTCTTTGCCCCGCAGGGTGGCATAGTCTCGTAATGGTTCCAGGTTGATTTCAGGGACAAATGCACCGGGGGCAGGAAGTTGTAAACCCAGGATCGATAGCCCTTTTTCTAACGCTGCCTTCAACCCAGAGAAAGTCAGGTTGTTGGTGCTGACGTAACAATCGGCGTGCCCCCGAAAGACGCGCACCCCTGCTCCTGTGGAAAGGCGAGGAGAGATACTGGTAATCGAGTCATCTTCTGCCAGACAGCTAATGTAATTAACCCGTTCTAGAAAGAACTCGACAAAGTCTGCTCCGGCAGCGCGTCCCAAGCCCAGTAGGGTAGATAGGGGAGACTCCCAGGTTCGGTCAAACTGGTCAGGCGTGGAGGTGTATTGCAGGGTAGGTAGTTCTTTAGAACGGAGGAGAGGGGTTGCAAGCATTGGGTTTTTCCTGAGTAGCGATCGCAGCGAAGCCGGTTACTTTCTCAACTATAGAAGGGATTTTAATTCAGGGATCATGAAAACATTTGGGCTGTTGTCTCCATCTACCCCGAAATTAACCCCTCAAGAATTCCATTCTAGAAGGCTTGTCAAACGTTTGTCAGAAAGTCAAATTTCATCCCAGCACTACTGGGGTTTGAAGATGAGGACTTCTCAGCAAAAACTAATGTTTTCGTTAGAACCCCATCATTCCTAGAAAAGTACTTCGACTACATTGTTAGTTAGATGTAGTTGCCTTTCTTTCTTGAACCGCTGCTGCTTGATTCCCTTGACTCCTGGGATCCCTTGATTGGAACGGACTAATGCAACTGATTCACAAACTCAAGGGGACGATTCGTCAAGTCAGGCAGAGGCATTTCGACCCCGCATCGCTCCAGTTTCGTCTCACGGCTGAAATTGCTGCGCTTCTAGTTTTATGCCTGGGTAGTGTCGCCATCTGGACCAGTTGGAAGATGCAGCAGATTTTGATTGCAACTCATACCCAGGGAATTGAATATCTGGCAACCCGCTTTTCCCGGGACGTAGAACTTTACAGTGAAATGTTGCCGGTTAAAACAGGGTTGCAAAAGACGATTGATAAAGTCTCTGTGCCGGGTTTAGTCATCTGGGTCAAAAGCACGGACGGTCAAAAGTTTCTAGCGCAATCCGGTGCGATGGACTCGTCATTGTCTGTAACAGAGAAGCTGATGTTAATTACAGAGATGCCGCTCAAACCGCAAGTCTATGAGGTGGGTAATCGATACCTGATTTTATGTGAGAATTCGGTAACGGTGCATGGAAAGGTGCTAGGTAAGGTTTACATAGCGCAGGACGTGACCGAGGATCAGCAGCAACTCGTCACTGCCATCCAGAGTTTAGCGGCTGTTTGCATTCTGGCAATCACGTTTACTCTAGTTGCGATCGCCCTGCGGATCCGGCGATCGCTCCAGCCTTTAGAGGATATGAGTCAGATGGCAGGGGCAATTTCAGCGGACGATCTGGATCAGGCAAAGCTACACCTGAGCCATGCGCCAAGCGAAGTGAAGGAACTGGCTCAAACCTTTAATATGATGCTGTCCCGCCTTTCGGATGCCTGGGAACAACAGCGTCAGTTTGTTAGCAATGTTTCCCATGAGTTACGCACCCCGTTGACTGTTGTAGTAGGCTATTTGCAAAGTCTATTACGGCGCAGCAACAACCTGAATGCCTATCAGCAAGAGGCACTGGAAACGGCGGCATCAGAAGCCGATCGCACGGTGCGTTTGCTTCAGGATTTACTAGACCTGGCACGGGCAGATAGCGGTTATATGCATTACCATCTGGAGCCGATCGTTTTGAATGATCTGATGGCTGAAGTGGCAGGTATGGCAGAAAAATTTAGTCATCGCCTTATTAGCGTTGAGGCAGGAGAAGAAGTGGAAGCCATCATAGACCGCGATCGCCTGAAGCAGGTGTTGATTAACTTGATTGATAATGCGGTTAAATATTCAGAATTTGACCAGCCGATTGAGTTAACCGTCGAACGGGTTGATCAGCAAGCCGTGATTCAGGTCAGCGATCGCGGAGTTGGTATTCCCCTTCAGGATCAGAGTCGCATTTTTGAACGCTTTTACCGGGTCGATGAAGCCCGTGCCCGTTCAACAGGCGGGCATGGTTTAGGATTAGCGATTGTCAAAACGTTGGTAGAGGGCATGAATGGCACCATTACGGTGCGATCGAAACCAGGGGAGGGAACGGTATTTGAGATTACTTTGCCAAGTAGTTGAGAGTTAAAAGCTATGCCCGTCTGCACGAAAGATGAGCACAGTGAAATTCTCGACTACATTGCCACAGGTGATGTAGAAGGAGCGGTTGCTGCCGCAATGCGACATCGGGAGGGCATTGAAGCTGAAATCAATTAAAAGGGATCTTCAGATATCGTACTCTCTGAAGCCAGTGGCGTGACTAGGATCTTATCGACCCGTATCCCATCCATATCGACAACTTCAAAGCGCAGCCCACTCCACTCAAAATGCTCGCCAGATCGAGGGACATGTTCCAGAAAATGCATCACAAACCCACCCAGCGTGTGGAAACTACCTGTTGTTTCGTCCGGCAATGACTCCTTCTCAACCAAGTCTTTCAAATCATTAATGTCCAGCGAACCATCTACAAGCCAGGAGCCATCCTCGCGTTGAATAATTAGGGGATCATCCTGGTCTTCCAGGGAAGGCAAATCACCCACGATCGCCTCCATCAAGTCATTCAGGGTCACCAAGCCCTCAATTCCACCATATTCATCCGTCACTAAAGCAATATGAACGCCTGTTTGTTTGAACTGTTCAATTACATTCAGGGCACGGGCGCTTTCTGTCACATACAGGGGTGCTTGAATCATTGCCTCCAGGTTGACAGATTGACCAGACAATTGAGCAGTTAACAAACTGCTACCACGAACGACTCCAATGCATTTATCCAAGCTACCCTGCCCAACCGGAAAGCGAGAGTGGTTACTCCCCATGACCTCTTGCAAATTTTCCTCTAAAGAGGACTCTATATCTAACCAATCAATTTCAGTTCGAGGAGTCATGATTGCTTTGATCGGGCGATCTCCCAACCGGAAAACCCGCTCAACCATTGCCTGCTCTGCTTCCTCAAACATCCCAGATTCCGCCCCTTGCCGAATCAGCACTCTGATTTCTTCCTCGGTAATATCGGGTTCGTCCGAAGCTCTAATCCCTAGTAGCTTGAGCAAGGCATCCGTTGAAATCCCCAGAATATAAACAATCGGTGCCGTCAGGCGGGAAAGAAACCGCATCGGTTGGGCAACGGTACAGGCAATCTGTTCTGGATCGTTAAGAGCAATCCGTTTTGGTACCAATTCGCCAATCACCAGCGATAGATAAGTGATGATTGTCACGACAATCGCAACACTGATGCCCTCGCTATAAGGCTGTAAAGCAGGAATACCGTCAAATACGGGCTTTAATCGTTGAGCAAGGGTGGCACCGCCCACCGCACCACTTAGAATGCCAATCAGCGTAATACCAATTTGCACCGTTGAGAGAAAATCATTTGGAGCATTTGCCATCGTCAGTGCAACTCGTGCCTTACGGTTGCCCCGCTCTGCTAACTGCTCTAACCGGACTTTGCGGACAGAAACCACTGCAATTTCTGAACCTGAAAAGATTCCATTGGCAATGATTAGCAGCAGGATCAGCAGAATTTCAACCGAGATCGAAGACATGTTGGCTTATTGAAAACAAACTAATATTTTAACAATCAAGAGCCAGTTAGCCTGGATTGTTTACCAAGGCTCAAAACCCTGCCTATGAAAACACCGCAAAAACCAGACTGTTTCTCAGGTAAATCACCAACTTTGCCTATAGACAGCAACAACTAGCGGCACAGTTGAGCGCTTTTGCCGATGAATTGCATTTAAAGCCTATCGAAAAGCATTAACTGCCAAAGCGCAGTACTAGACTCAGAAAGTTTTCGGATAGGCTTATAGGCGAGTTGAAACCACTACAAATCAGTCTTCAGCTTCGGCTTGTTCAGCCTCGGCTCGCTCAGCATCCTCAACCGCCTGAATTGCCAACAGCAAAGCTTCCTCTTGCTCTTCAAACTCTTCTTCCGACATCTCACCCATATCAAAAGCAAGTTGCAGAGTGAGCAGCCGCTTGTGTAAATTTTCCTTGTCATCCAGTTCTGTATCCGCTCGTTCCTGGATTTGTTCAGCAATCCAGGCGAGTCCTGTAACGGGAGTAAAAAGAAGACGGAAAACCATAGGAGTTAAGAGTTAAGAGTTTTAAGTTTTGCAGTTTATGGAGAAGGATGAAGGATACTGGCTGCCTACCGCCTACTTCCCCTGACACCTGATGCCTGACCTGACACCTACTTCCTTACCACCTAATCTACTAGCTGGGTAAAGTTGTAAGGGGCGGTCAGGTTGTTGTAGCGAATCTTTAACCGTTCGTCGAAGTCGTGATCCAGGCTTTGTACCTGGTTACTAAAGATCGGTTCTGCATCCCAGGGAATCAGGTATGCTGCGTTGTAAATCATGGACTCAGTCAACGTATCGTTTTCAACGACTTCGGTGGCAAGGGGGTTGAGAGTTTCACGGAATGCTGTGATGATATCCTGCTTTCGGTTTTCCATTGCCCGTTCGATCGCCTGCCCAATTGAAACCACCTCATCCATGCTCAAATTTTTTCCTTCCAGTCCATCGCGTTTAGCTTTGAGGTCTTGATTCTCATCCAGCAGCATTTGTAGTTCAGTGTCCTGGGTCCAAAATAGTTTGATGCCAACTTCCCGTTGCCCTTCCAGCTTGGCAAACAGCTTTTTCATGCTTTCCCCATGCGGAGCGGTCAACTGCTGTGTCACAGTGCTCCAGTCTTGAATAATTAGCCCAAACTGGAGGGGGAGCAACGTTGGGTAGCCTGCCTGCATTGCCTGTTCTAGTACTCGTTCATGCCCAAGCAGGTTCTTCCGGCTTGCCAGATAACGTTCTTGCTGTGCCTCAGAGTAGAGGAAAACAAAACCATCCACGAGTTGATTCAAAACAGGCTGCTTATCTAAACCTTCGAGTACCAAGCCCTGGGGACCGGGGGCGGGAAAAATTCCGTACAGATAAAGTCCGTTGCTCATAGGGGCAGTGAGATGAAGATTACTTGAATCTAGGCTTAGAGTTCCCCTAAATTTTGCAGAATCTCTTGCTGAAAGAGGTCATTGGTCATTGGTCATTGGTCATTGGTCGTTGGCCATAAATATTTACGAATGAAAAATGACGAATGACAATTCGCATTATCTTCAAAACTCCCAACTTTCAACTTCTCCCTTCATCAAATCGGTTTTGAGGTAAGTACTAGTTGCAGTTTGGCATGAATCAGGTCAATGTCTGCCAGACCCAGATCGACTTCACCTTGAACTACAACACCAGTATTGAGCAGGCGATCGAGCAGTTCGAGGATGGTGGGACTGGAGGAAGTTGCACCGGGGTAGTAGCCGCCGGATTTGGGCAGGAGTGTCCCCACTTCACCAAGGTCAATATTCAAATCAGCCGGGTCAACGTCAAAAATTTTACAGGTTTCAATGACCTGTTCTTCTAACTTGCGTAAGCTCTCAGCGGCGCGATCGAGTTCTTCATCACTCAGTTCTCCTACCTCCATCCGACGAATGACCTGTGCTTCCATCAACTGTCGCACCAATTCAACAACCGTTAGCAGCAGAGGAGCCAGCCCAGCTTCTTTGCTAGATTTTGGGGAATCAGGAATTGTCTGGAGGGGGTGGTTAGATGTCACAGATTCATCGATTCAGAATGGTTTATTCTGAGCAATTTTCAAAGGAGATAAGCCACGGTTTTTGGTCATGGGTAACCGGTCATGGGTGTGGCTACGTCAAGTGGAAATGGCTGTCAAGTTGAGGCGATTCCCTCATTAGCATACCGCCGTCTACTATAGCTTGGCATATATGACCTGGAAGTGATCTTCAAGGAGGAGACCCTCCCAATCACCATTCCCTATGACCAGTGCAGTGTCAAATTGAATTTGACGGGTAGAGAATTTCCAGGAAGTCAGTGAGGGTTAAGTTTTGAGGATCTGCAACCCATCAAAATTTCCTGACGGAACACTAGTCCTGTGCTTATTACTCTGACGCTTGGGTAGCTGTATGGCTAGAGTCTCCCTCTCACCTGATAGGGTTCATTCAATCTGGTGAAGATTGCCTGCCGACATTTAGCTACTATGAATATATAAACAAACCGTCTACATTCCACTATGGGAATGACAAGCCATGAGAAATCGAGCAGCCATCATTCGTGAACTTCGCCACCAACTTTACTACAGCAATCCAGGATCCGACCGGGAAGCGATTCGCCGGGAGTTGGATTTCTGGATTTATAACGCGCCCAAGGGCGATCGCTAAGAGCGCCTGGTGTAAAAATTCCAGTCTTCTAGATATCCCCTTCTCCTTCAAACAGGGTCTTCAAAGGCAATGCATTCAGTCTGTGAACTTCGCTCAGGTAACGAGACAGAACTTCACTTTGTCCGTGGGTGACATAGACGGTTTTAGCGCCTGTTTGCAAAACCGTATTCACCAGACCTTGCCAGTCGGCATGGTCAGACAGGGCAAATCCTCGCTCATACCCCCGATGACGACGGGCACCGCGAACCGCCATCCAACCAGAGGCAAAAGCGGTTTGGGGCTGCTGGAAGCGCTTCATCCAACTGGAACGGTGCCCTGAGGGAGGAGCCAGGACTAAATCTCCTTTAAATTTGTAGCTCCGGGGCATCTCAGACGCGGGGATTGTTGGCACCATTTCTACTCCAACCCCACGATAGATCTCCGTGAGTCCATGAATGGCACCGTGAACATAAATAGGCTGATCGGTGAATTTTCGCAGTTCGCCTAAAACTCGCTGTGCTTTACCGAAGGCATAGCAAAACAAAAGGGAGGGTCTGTCTAAATCACCTTGCCACCAGTTATAGATTGTGCGGCAGATTTCTGCGCCAGAGTCCCATTGGTAGATGGGTAAACCAAAGGTTGCCTCGGTAATGAAGGTATCGCAGGGGACAACCTCAAAAGGGCTACAGGTGGGATCGGCGCAGCGCTTATAGTCACCAGAAACAACCCAAACTTCATCTCGATGTTCGATCCGAATCTGAGCAGATCCCAAAACATGTCCGGCAGGATGAAAGGAGATCCAGGTATCGCCAAGCTTAATCTTCTCGCCATACTCAACGTCTTGCAGGTTAACGGATTCTCCCAGGCGTTTTCTCAGGATCCCTTCTGAAATTTGGGTGGCAAGGTAAAGGCTGGAGCCAGAGCGGGCGTGATCAGAGTGAGCATGGGTTATCAGGGCAACATCGACTGCTTTCCAGGGGTCAATAAAAAAGTTTCCAGGTTGGCAGTAAAGTCCTTCTGGCAAAACTGTAATTAATGGCATAGGTTTATCTTTATCCTATGGTCACTGTATAAAGGGTGTGGGAAGAATAAATGTGAAGAGTTAAGGTTAAAAATTGCTGAAACCCCTTATAGCTTGTGCAACCCTTACGTTTCTGTTGGGCGGTGGGCAGAGTGGCTATCCCCCTCAAGTGGCTGCCCAGACACGGGATGAATTTGGCGGACGCCGGACTGTGAGGTATACCCCTGGGCAACGGCTTCTCTTGCGGGTAATTAACCGAACCCCTAATGACATTACGCTTCAATCTTCCATTAGCTCCGGTTATATCTCTTTGCGTCCAGGACAGCAAACTCAATTCAACTGGGCCAAGGCAGGCGGTGTGCCTGATGATTTTTCCTTTGCTTTCTGGAGTATGGCGGCGCGATCGCTGCAAGCGGTGGTCACTAAACCAAATGCTACAACTTTTCAGATAGAACTACGCCCAAGTGAGCGTTCAGCAAGGGGCGATGGTTGGGTTCAGTTCAACTTTGATGGATGGGTGAGGGTCTATTGAGGCATTGACAAGCATCTGCCAGAGGTCAGGTGGGGGAAATCTGATAGAGATAGGTGAAGGCACCTGGTTGACTGAAGAAATCAATTTCCTGCCCCATCTGATCCAGATAAGGCTTGACCTGAAGTTTGGGGGGCCGCTTTAGCCCGGAGAAAACAAACCATACCCGCTTTTTGTTCTTCAGTACGCTTGATTCGCTCCAGAAGGTTTTCCAGGCTTGTTCGGAAAAACCCTGTGGGCTGAAGAATCCTGGATAGCCAAACACATAATCTGCTGCCGAGTATCCGTGTAGGGTGGCGTAATATTTGAACTGGTCGTCAGAGGTTTCGCCACCGACATAAATGGCATCCGCTGGACTTTGATGGGCATTGATATATTCCATCACGGGTCGAAGTTCCTGCCGGGTTTCTGGATAAAACACAAAGCTGCTGGCTCGAAATAGCGGGGGTAAGAGAAGTAAACAGGTAACGAGTACTCCTACCACGGCAAAAGACCGATGTTTCTTCTGATTAAAATGAGACAGCAGAAAGGCGGTTCCTTCTGCAAGAATTAGAATAAAAAATGGGATCAGAAACAGGATTAGACGAGAACGGAAAGGATATTTGTGAAGATAACTGGCGATTAAGGTTGCAATGATTGGAGAGATTAAAATCAATAGTTTTATCTTATTTCGTCTTAGAAAAACAACACAGCCAATAATGAAGGCAAAAACCGCGATCGCATCCATATCATTGAGAAAGCCTAGCGGTCGGTAGAAAAATCTGCCCAACGAGTCTAGTAACCAAACCACATCAAAGATAGATTTTGGATACTCAGGACTCCACGCACTTTTGAGAGCCGTATTTTTCATTAAGGTTGCGGTTACTAAGAAGTAGAGGCTGACAAAGCTAACCGCCCAAATCACATAGACAGGTAAACGGTTAATCAAAATAGCTTTTCGTCGTTTACCAGAAACCGTAACCAGGTTTGCAAGTTCAATTCCCCCCAATACAAAAATGGCAGGGTGCGAGAACCAGATGGCAGCGATGCCAGAGAGCGCCAGCAAAACAATCCCTTTTCTTCCCAGAATTTTGTCTCGTAGTGAAACCAGGACTAAACAGAGCAGCGATGCCACCATGACATCACTGGAGTATTGTTTCACCTCCGTAGCGTAGTAAAGGGGATATTTTAAGCAAGCCATTAGCGTTAACGCAATCGGTAGGGCGATCGCAGATACACTCCATTTGCCTAATTGGTAGAGCGCAATCAAAGAAACAATGCCAGCAATTAATGGAAACAGGCGCAGAGAATATTCACTCTGTCCAAATAGCTGAACAGCCAGCTTCTCAGCCCAAAGAAATCCTGGTGGGGCTGCTTGATTATGATCCAGCGGTTGCAGCAGTTCCAAGTAGGAACGATTGACAATATTTAGCGTAATGCCTGCTTCATCTCCCCAGAGGGAACGATTGCTCAAATACTGACTCAGACGAATAAAAATACCAAACAGAATAATCAGTTTAGATAGGGTATCAAGAAAGCGAAAGGAATTTTCTTGATAGCTCTTTTCTTGATGGCTCTTTCCTTGATAGCTTTCAGGCTCTTTGACTTGGATAAACACGTGATTCAGGGTTTTTCGCTTGTGCCGTTTTTATACAGGAATGACTTTACCACAGGCTTGCATCGTGTGAATACTTTTAAACTCAACCCCGATAGGATGCTTTTCCCGCTTTAAGGCGTAGCATCTCCCAAACATAAACATAAGAAACAAAAAACATGATTAGAGACACCTGCACTCTTTGATTAAAGGTCTTTAACCGTCTGTCTAGAAAAAGATTGAATCCTAGCATCAGGATCGGCGCAATACTGTATTTGATTAAGTTGATAACAAAAATGCCATTTCGTTTTAAGTAAGAAGGCTCACTTTTTTGCTGTAAATCATAGCGCCCCCCCATAATTCGTCTGGCTCTGGCATAAAGCTGGCGTAGAGAATGCCGCGCTGGATGGGTAACACATACCGTTTCTGCATACAACGGTCGGTACCCTGCTGCATAGACACGCTGCCCCCATTCCCTGTCCCCGTTGGACTTTAACGTACTATCAAAAACTCCTACCTGCCCCATAATCTGGGCAAAGGTAAATATATTGGCTGTAGCACCAAAATGATGCTTCTCAGCAAATTCTGCTTGGGGGAGGGGGTACCACAGACTTTCATAGAGTTCGATCGCCGTCGGTTGATTCTGGTCTTGAAAGGAAATTTGAATATTGCCAGCCACAAACCCACAGTCAGGATTTTGTCCCAGCGTCTGAACACCCTGCTCGACCCAATCAGCAGCAGGGATACAGTCTGCATCCGTAAACGCAAGTATATTTCCTTTTGCCAGAGCAATCCCTTGATTACGAGCCGCATAGGAACCAGGCTGGCTTTCATTGGCTAACACCGCTTGCTCATAGGAAGCAACCACGCCAGCGATATCCTGATCTACATAGGAGCCATTGTCTACCACGATGACTTCATACAAGGGTCTGGGATAGGTTTGTTGTTCCAGTGCCTCCAAACACCGCTTTAACCCAATGGCATCGTTAAAGACAGGAATAATGACTGAAACAAAAGGCAGTGGTTGAGTCATGCACGTTAGCTGGGGCGGTGTTTCCTGACAAGATATCCGTAAGCTGAGCGAACCATTGCTTGAATCCGCTCGATCTCGCGATCGCTAAATTCGCCCAGGACTAGAAATCCTAACGGAATTAGTAAGCTTACAAGCGAAAGCTTTAGGACAATTAACCAACCCGGGGTGCCCCACAAACTGGCAACCCCATACGCCCCCCCTGCCAGCAGCAAGCTTCGCCCCAGGGAGGAGAGGGGGGGAATGATTTTCCACAGGGAGTAGACTGCCACCACCGTTGCCAGAGCATCCACACTGGCAACGGTGGTGGTAACGAGGGCGGCTCCCAACGAACCAAAGCGGGGAATCACCCATAGATGAGCTACGATCGCCACAGGCACCATGGGACCTGTCAGGGCGATCGTCCAGTTTGGTTTACTGGCAGCGGTCATAATACAGGTGGTGACAGCAATCATCGCCATTGCGATCGCCGCAAAAATTAGCACAGCAAACAGCGGAGCAGCGGGTAAAAAGGTGGGGCTAAAAACCAACTGGATGATCTCCTCGGCTGCCCCCGCCCCCAAGCCTGCAAAAGGTAATAGCATCAGCACCAGACGCATCGCATCCCGACTGAACTGTTTAGCTTTAGCGACCCCTCCAGCACTGATGGTGCGCGTCAGGGTCGCCAGCAGCAGGGGCACAAACGACAGCGTAAACAGACTGGGAATCAGGGACAGATTTTGTGCCGTGCCGTAAAACCCTGCCTCTGCTGCTGTTCCACCCAACAGCTTTAGCATCAACAGGTCGAGCTTGTCATAGAACCGCAGACTGAGTGCCAGCAAAAACAGGGGCACTGCGTATCCCCATAATTTCTGCATTGGGAAACGAGCGCGACTGATAAACGGGGGATGGACAAACAACCGACAGACCAGTAGTTCAACCAGGGCAGCACTCAGACTGCCAAGGATTGCCCCCCAAAGTGATAGTCCGGCGGCAACCAACGCCACCATCAACAGGGCACGGGCAATCCACCGAATCGCTGTAGCGATCGCCCGCTGGGAAAACCTGCCCAGACCCACCAACACGCTGCGATGGGCATAGGTCAGGCAAAAAATGGGCACTTCTAAAATGAAAAGCCGCAGGTAGTTTGCCAGCGTCGGTTCACCCAGGGCATTGGCTAGGGGATCGGCGATCGCCCAGACCACTGCCACGGCAACCATTCCCAATAGCAAATGTAATTGGATAACCGTGGTTGCCACTGTCTCCCAGTTCTCAGTTTCACCTACAAACTTAATGGTCGTGCGGGTAAAAGCAGACGTAATGCTCCAACCAATCCAGGAAACTAGGGTGGTTGCCAGCATCAGCAAGCCATAGCCATCGGGACCCAACTGCCGCGTCAAAAAAGCAGCCGTTAACAGCCCAGTCGGCAACAGGAGCGCCTCCGCCAGGAAAACCTGAATCGTTCCGCTTGCCATCTGGCTCCCAGAGGGAACAGAATTCTTTTGGGAGGCAGAAGTCATGGGGAGGTGAGGGGTGAGGAGTGAGGGGGTGAGGAGTAAGGAGAGTTGTTGGTTGTTGGTTGTTAGAAGACAGCCAACCTCAAACCCCCAACCCCCAATCCTCATTAATGAACCTGTTCACTTCTATGAGAAGGAGCCATGACTGGCACGGTCTGACTCTCATCCTCGGATAGAAACTTGGGAACGGAGGCGGGAGAAGGATCGGATGCTATCACACGCACAGGCGGACGCAACTCAACCACGACTGGCTTGGATGGTGTATCCCGAACTGTGAACTCTTCATGGTAAGAACGCTCGGTATTCACCGCCCAGAGGTCGTGCTTTTCGCCAAAGATATTACGAACCGCTAGAATTGCCGTCAACATCGAGTGATCCTGGTTGTTGTAGCGGTGCATTCCATTCCGCCCAACGGTTTGCAGGTTGTCAAACGTTTCCAGATAGTCTTGAATCACCTGGAGATGCTGGCGATACTCATCGTCATAAACCGGATAGGCTTTCCGCTGACGAATCACTACGCCATCTTCTACATCGCCCTCCCGTACACCTAAACCCAGGGCGATCGCCTCCCGGCTTGCCAGTTCAATCAACTCGGACTCATTCATTTCCCAGAGTGGATCGCCCTGGCTACAAAAATACTCCATCCCCAAACAGGTTTTGCTGGGGTCGGGCACCATTTCAGCGCTCCAGTTTTTAAAGTTCTGAATTCGTCCCACCTTAAACTCTGGATTGTGGATGTAAATCCAGTTATCGGGGAAGAGATGCTCCCGGTTGACAATCAGGGACACGATCAAGAAATCTCGATACTTAAGCCCCTGTGCTGCTTGCATCACTTCCGGGGGAGGCAACGGGTCAAGGCAACGTAGCAAAGCAGTGACAGGCATGGTTGAGACAAAATGATCAGCACTTAAGTGAAAGGTGCGATCGCCCTGTTGCACAGTGACCCGCTTAATTCGCATTCCGGCTCGTTCAATTCGTGTCACGGTTGCATTCAAATGAACCGGGGTACCCTTTTGCTCCAGCTTTTCCTGGCAGCGTTCCCACATCATGCCCGGTCCCAACCTGGGATAGTCAAACTCCTTGATTAGGCTTTTCGCATTCTGGCTACCAAACAGCGCGTTAATCACCGCACTCTTGAGCGACATCCCCTGGATCCGCTGGACTGCCCAGTCTGCTCGAATTTTGCTGCATGGAATCCCCCAGACCTTTTCTGTATAGGTTTTAAAGAACATGCGATAGAGCCGCTCCCCAAATCGCTCAGTCACCCATTCCTCAAAGGTTTCTGCCTCTTGCCCAGGATTCAACTTCGCTTTCAAGCGTACCTGCAAATAGCTCATTAAAATCAGGGCACTGGGAGCGACACCAAGATTGGATAGGGTATTGAGGAGAGACAGAGGATAGTTATAAAACTTGCCCTGGTAGTAGATGCGTGACAACCGGGGAACTTTGATGAAGTCGTCCCCCAAAATCTCCTTCCAAAGCTGCTGAACCTGATCGACCTTGGTGAAAAATCGATGGCCACCAATGTCGAAGCGATAGCCCTTATAAACCTCTGTACGTGAAATGCCACCGACCTTATCAGCATGTTCCAGGACAATCGAGCGTGTCCCTCGCTTCATCAACTCGTAAGCGGCTGTTAATCCCGCAGGACCAGCGCCAATAACCACAACGGGACAATGTTCCACTTCTCACCCCTCAATTTAGCTTGCCTAAAGTCAGCGACCAAATTTAGAATTCATGAACTGAACTCCTTTTGAGCTTATGGTACAGGTGATAACGGATTGTGCCAATCACAAACGCTAAACCCCCATAGAGGAAGTACAGCCAATGCCAGGGAATCACCTGAAGCGTAAATAATAACCCCCGCTTTTGATAAAAAAATCGGTACAGTGGCAAATTTAGCCCCAGCAGGATAAGCATAACGCCAATACCGACCAGCCATGCCGGTACCCACCACCAACCCCCAATTAGACAGGCGACTAACGTGTAGGTCAAAATCAGGCTGACGCGACTGGATTGGCGCAGATTGAGATCATTGTTGAACTGGCGATCGCGCCAGAGCAGTTCCGTCCAGGGCAGGGCACGATAAAAAAATTCTGCCCGTAGCAGCGAAACAACCTCCCAGCGCTTCAGGTGCTTCACCTGCACCCGCTTACACAGTTGGATCGGATAGCCCGCCCGCTTCAAACGGTAGCCAAGCTCAATATCTTCCACGGAGGGATAGCGGTAGCCCTCATCAAAGCCCCCCACTGCCCAAAATACCTCACGCCGAATCGCTCCACAGGCTCCCCAAAAGGTCGAAGCCTCTTCCCATCCCGTTTGGTGGGTATAGTGATGGAATAGATTTTTGTACTGGGACAAAAAATTGGGCGATCCGGGCGCATCATCATAGGAACCAATCAGGGCAGCCAGAGTGGGGCGATCACGAAAGGTTGCAATGACCTGGTCAATGGTATCCACCGTAAGGGTGACATCCGCATCGACGAAAAGCAAAATATCTCCTCTGGCAACCTGGGCACCTCGGTTTCGGGCACGGGCGGGTCCCCCGGCTGAGGGCAACTTGATTACCTTTGCGCCCAACTGCTCCGCTAAAAGGCTGGAATCGTCAGTGCCTCCATCATCCACCACGATGATCTCTAACACCTTAGAAACTACAGCAGATAGGCTATGCAAACATTGACGAAAATACTCACCCCCATTGTGTACCGGAACTACGATAGAAAGAGTCGGTGCAGATGGGGCTGACTGCCCAGGGTTGATTGATTCATCATGCTTGACACGATTCTCTGAAGAGGACTGCATAGGGACTGGGTATTTATGCTTTTTGGGCTAAATACAACACTACAGCCTTCTGTCCCTAAAGGTATCTGGTGCCAGGTGCCAGGTGCCAGGAATACTCAATCAGCACAGACGGAGATAATTTCTTATCTGGGAGGCAATATGGAAGTTAAAAGTCCTGCTTTTTTAAGCGGCAATCTAATTCCTACTCAGTACACTTGCGATGGAGAGGACATTTCGCCGCCATTGCAATGGGATGCATCACCACCAGGAACCAAGAGCTTTGCTCTGGTGGTCGAAGATCCGGACGCACCCAACCGAACCTTTACCCATTGGATCCTGTACAACCTGTCGGCTGAATGCAGTGAGCTACCAGAAAATATTGCTAAAGCCTCCAATTTACTGAGGGATGCTGTACAGGGTAAAAACGACTTTGGCAACCTGGGCTTTGGAGGTCCCTGTCCACCCAGCGGTACCCATCGCTACTTCTTCAAACTATTTGCACTCAGTCAGGCATTAAATTTGCCCCCAGGCGCAACCAAAAGGGATCTGTTAAAAGCAATGGACGGTCATGTATTGGATACCGCTGAATTGATGGGGCGCTATGCCCGCCAGAGATAGCTGAGGTGTACCTGAATTAACCGAAGAATTATAGCCACGACTTCCTAAGGGACTCGCAAATTAATAAAGTCCCAACGTCATTCCCGCGCAGGCGGGAATCCATCGTGGAGCAGCTTGTCTAGCGGGTACTTTATTTTGGGGCACATCCCCAATCACCTGCGATCTCTATTCGAGGCTTTGAACGATATGTAGCAAGCACTGATCAAGAACTTGGTGGGACTCTAGTAACGGCTGGACTTGATTGAACTCAACCCATTTCCATTCAGAATCAAACTCTTCCTGATTGAGTACCAAGTGCTCCTTTTCAATTTCTGATAGGTCAATCTGGTAGGTTAAGTTAACGCTGTGGGA
Organism: Kovacikia sp. CALU 1929; assembly: GCF_056784235.1. Classification (NCBI taxonomy): domain Bacteria; kingdom Bacillati; phylum Cyanobacteriota; class Cyanophyceae; order Leptolyngbyales; family Leptolyngbyaceae; genus Kovacikia; species Kovacikia sp. CALU 1929. The sequence goes on along the minus strand of NZ_JBXBCF010000060.1, from coordinate 68,469 downwards.
GCCATTTTCAACAGGCTCCTGATGCCGCAGGGCAAAACAAGTGGAGTAGGCTCCGATGTACCGAAAACGCTCCGGCGATAAATCCTCTAACTGAGCTTCCTCCGCTGCTTTTCTTCTGGCAGCATTCAGGGGGCTTTCTCCTGCCATCATTCTGCCACCCACAATCCACCAGGATTGTCTGGGCTGTCGATTGCGCTTTGCCAATAGAACCTGCTTTTTGCAAGTAAAGGCAAGGTCTACACAGGTAAAAACAATATAGTCTAAGGCTGTGGCGTATTCTTGAGCGGGCATTTTGTCGCCCGGTTGGATGAAATGCAATCGCCCTTCTTCTTCAAAATGGGGAACATCAGGTTGCGGCATCGGCTGTGGCATATAGCACCTTCTATCCAAGTCAGTTCAAGAAACTTACTACGCTATTGCATTACGACAAATCCCAGAACATCCCTGGATGGGCATATACCTGAGAATTGTTGCCTTCATCATTGCCTACAGAGCGATCATTCATTACGCCAATCTGACCGAGTTGGGTGAAAAGCCATTGATACCTTTGCATTCACCGCAGCGCAGCGACAAACCATCTATGGACTTTTGGGATTTGTAGCAGTCCTGCTGGTGCTATTTGCAGGATTGCTTCTGGTCAAGAAGTAATCTTGTAAATTGCAGAAATTTCTGACCTGATTAAACTAGGGATGGGTTCGTGCTGATGCCCGGACAATGCGACTTCCTCTCATTGCAGAGTAAACAGTTGAGAATCCACTGTACTGATTCAGGAATTAACTTATGGTGAAACACATTTTGGCAGGCTGCTCACTTCTTTTGCTGTTAGGAGTTAGTAGCTTACCAGTCCAGGCGCAAAACCCATCCCCTGCTCCAGCTCAAACAACGGCTCCAGCCAAGGTTAGTACCGAAGAATTGCAAAAGTTTACGGGTGCCCTCAAAAAAGCGCTGGTGATTATGCAAGAGAGAGATAGCGAGATGGTGCAGGCAGTCCAAAAACAAGGATTGACTGAGGAGCGGTTCAACGAAATTCATCAGTCACGGCAAGATCCAGCTAAAAAACCAACCCAGCAGGTGACTTCTAAGGAAGAGCAGAGCTATAAGCAGGCATTTTCTCAACTCGTTGAGATTGAGAAAAGTACCCAGTCCAAGATGGAAAAAGCGGTTCAGGCTGAAGGGATGAATGTTGAGCGGTTTAACCAAATTCTCGCTCTTGTACAGAAAGATCCCTCACTGCAACAGGAGGTCAGGAAGCTGATTCAGCAGTAGGAGGCAAGACAGGGTACGGGATATGATGGGTGACTCCTGATACCCTGTACCCACCCCATAACGCCTACCGATTGTTAGCGATCGCCCGGTTGAGCCAGAATAGAGGCAATTGAGTATGTAGGAACAAGGGAATTTACATTGCTCCTCCTCAGTGGGGTTAAATCAGTGGGGTTGAGACAGTTAAACCTCACCAACTTAGAAACCCGTAGTTGTTCCTGGGAAAAATCTCCAGTTCTCAACGTGGATGAGGTTTATGCGTGATTTGCGGCTTGCTCTTGAGACAAGGATTTCTTTTAACTCAGGTTCGTTCTCTCTAATCAATCGGGTTTTTCCATTTAGTCTCTATCGGCTGAAATGGTGGGGAGTTGCAGCAGGCTGCCTGTTAGCCTCTATTGCAGATCCCGTCTGTGCAGCGGAAAAAATTTACGTGACCTATGGCATTTTAGAGCGTTCCGTTTCCGTATCTGCGCTGGAGGCTTATGCCAGAGATGGCACGATGGATGAGAACATTGCCGTTTATGCCCAGTATGGCGATGCGGCAGAGCTTGAGCAGATTCGGAATGTGTTGAAATCGCGGGCAGACTTGAGTCCGATCGCCCTTGCTCAGTTTCTCTACAGCCCCCAGGGGGAAGAGTTGCTGAAGCGAGTTGGACAGGTGATTCAGCCTGAGTCGCGGGAGTCTGGTCAGCAATTCATCCGGGCAGCCGCGTTGCTGGCAGCGACTGATCCTGAAGGGTTGACCGTCCTGAATTTTCTGCGTAAGTTTCCCAGTAAAGGGTTGCGAGTCAACATTAAACAGGGATTGGGGATTGCTGCCACTCTGGAAAGATTGGTCAACCAGACTAAGCGGGCAACGACGATAGTGACTCAACAGGCAGGAATAGAGCAGCAGACGGATGGGGCGATCGCCCTCGGTGGACTGGACGACCCGCGTGTTCCCGGACCCTTCATACCTAAAAAACTGAGCATTACGCTGATAGATGCCAGTCGCAAAAGTGTGGCAAACCCGCCGGAAACCAGTGCTGCCCAAAACCGTCCGCCTCAAACCGGGGCAATTGGGCGGGTCATTCCTGTAGATATTTATCTGCCAGAAAGCATCCTTCCTGAAGCCATGAAACTGGCTCCGGTTGTGGTCATTTCCCACGGCTTGGGTTCGGACCGCACCACCTTCGCGTACATTGCCCGACATCTGGCTTCCCACGGCTTTGCCGTTTTGATCCCAGAACACCCTGGCAGTAACTCAAAGCAGCTAGAAGCGTTAATTCGTGGCATTGTCAGTGAGGTAGCAGAACCCAGTGAGTTTGTAGACCGTCCGCTTGATATCACTTACATGCTGAACGAGATTGGGCGGCAGACAGCGGGTGATGTGGTCTTGAAAGATCGGTTAAATTTGCAAAACGTGGGGGTGATTGGTCAATCCCTGGGGGGGTATACTGCCCTGGCTCTAGGTGGGGCATCCATCAATGTTAAACAGTTGCAAACCGACTGCCGCGATCTGGAAAATACTTTTAATTTATCCTTATTGCTTCAGTGTCGGGCTGAATCACTTTTCCTGGACCAGAGGCAGACAAATCTACAAGACAACCGGGTGAAGGCAGTCATTGCGCTGAATGCGATCACCAGCGCCGTATTTGGACAGGAGGGACTGAGCCAGATCCAGGTGCCCACTATGCTGGTCAGCGGCAATGCGGATACGGTTGCACCAGCCTTACTAGAGCAAATCAAGCCATTTACCTGGCTGAAAACCCCCAATAAATATCTGGCTATGATTGATGGCGGTACTCACTTTTCAGCCCTGAGCGGTGCGGATCTCGCCACAGGGGTTGTGGCGCTTCCCCAGGAAGTTGTGGGTGCCAACCCTGCGATCGCCCGTCGGTATGTCAGTGCCCTCAGTCTGGCTTTTTTTAAGACCTACATTGGCAATCAGCCTGCCTACCGCCCTTTTTTGAGCGCCACCTATGGTCGGTTTCTGAGTGAGCCTTTTATGCCGTTGAGCCTGGTGCGGTCGCTGGGGGCAGAGCAAATAACGGAGGTCACGGAGGGGAACCGGCGATCGCAAACCTCAGTCCCTTAGCCTGCAAAAATTCCCGTACTACTTCTTTGATATCGCCCAACTCCCCTTCTACCAGATAGTTCATCCGCTGCATTTCATCGGCTGAAATTTTGCCTGCCAGGGAATTGATTGCATCCCGTAACTGGGGATATTGGTTCAGCGTTTCCTGACGCACAATGGGAGCCGCCTCATAGGGTGGAAAGTAGTGTTTATCGTCCTTCAGCACCACCAGACCCAGACGGGCAATCTGTCCATCCGTGGAATTTCCAGCAATCAGATCGACCTGTTTCTGGATCAGCGCTCGGTAAATTAAACCCAGATCCATAATTTGGGGCGGTCTGGAAAACTCCAGGTTGTAAGCCCTGGCAAGCCCAGGAAAGCCATCCTCCCGCTCCAGAAATTCATAGCCAAATCCACCCCGCCACTGGGGAGTATACTGAGCTGCTTGCGAAAGCGTTTTAAGGTTGTATCGTTGGGCATCCTCACCGCGAACAATCATTGCAAACGTGTTTTCAAACCCTAGAGAAGGCATCACTTCTAAGTTGAACTGGTTGTTATATAACTGTTTCAACTGTTTGTGAACTTCCCCAGCATCGGCGATCGGTTTTTGCTTCAGGATGCCGGTAAATGCAGTGCCCGTGTATTCGATGTAAACATCAATCTTGCCGCTGGTAATTGCCTGATGACAGACAAAGGACCCTCCCAACCGGGGACGGCGATCAACCCTGAGTCCGGTTTTAGCTTCAATTTGCTGCGCCAGCAATTCCCCTAAAATATCCTGTTCTGTGAAATCCTTAGAAGCCAGGATAATATCCCCACCACCACTGATCTGGCTACCAGAAAAGCAACTGGCAATACCTGTTGTCAGTACAAAACTGATCAGAAAAAGGGCAAAAAAACGCTTCAAGGAGGGGATCATACAGCGGTTCTCATGCTGATGTAATACTAAGCTGGTGGTTTGTTATGAGTCATTAGTCATTAGTCCTTTATGGGCAACCAATGACCAATGACCAAGAACGACCAAAAATGTACCTCACAAAGCTGAGAATTGCTATAGATGGCTTTCAGAACCGCGACTGATTGACAAAGTAAGGAATCTGAGTAAGTTTGAAAAGTCGGAGATCTAGGTAATTTACCTGGCTAATTTCAGAAGCAACCGTACATTTACTGGGCAATGAACGTGTCGAATCGTTGAGTTTGGGCATTGTCCCCAGGGTAGTGTAAACAATCGCTGGGCATTCTGATTAAAACTATGTTGATTGTAGGATGACACTGATGAATCTGGTTGAGTTGACGACTTTGATTCCAGGCTATCGTATTACTAACCGCCTCTATATTAGTTCTAGAACCGTTGTATACCAGGCAGTTCAGGATGACGATCGCAAACCTGTTGTCATTAAACTGCTCAAGGCAGAGTATCCTACCATCAGTGACCTGGTTCAATTCCGCAACCAGTACACCATTGCCAAAACTCTAGATTTGCCGGGTATTGTCAAGCCCTACAGCCTGGAGAGTTTTCGTAACGGCTACCTGTTAGTCATGGAAGATTTTGGGGGCGTTTCCCTAAGGGACTATCGCCAGACGCATCAATTAGAACTGACGGAATTTCTAGCGATCGCGCTTCAACTCACCACCATCCTGGAAGGTCTGTATCAGCACGGGGTTATCCACAAAGACATCAAACCCGCCAATATTTTGATTAACCCCACCACTCAACAGGTCAAACTGGCTGACTTTAGCATCGCGTCTCTGCTGCCCAAAGAAACCCAAACTCTGACCAATCCCAACGTTCTGGAAGGCACGCTGGCGTACCTGTCACCAGAGCAGACCGGGCGAATGAACCGGGGGATTGACTACCGGGCAGACTATTATTCTCTGGGAGTTACTTTCTTTGAACTGTTGACCGGGCAACTTCCTTTCCAGTCTGAAGATCCCGTAGAACTGGTTCACTGCCACATCGCCAAACAGCCTCCTGCGGTTCATAGCCTCAATCCCAGCGTTCCTGCGCCGCTGTCTGACATCGTCAGCAAATTGATGGCAAAGAATGCAGAAGACCGCTATCAGAGTGTCCTTGGGCTACGACACGACTTAGAAATATGCTGGTATCAGTGGGGCAAAACCGGCACCATCCCTCCCTTTAAACTGGGGCAAAAAGATATTTCCGATCGCTTTGCCGTCTCTGAGAAACTCTACGGACGTGAACAGGAAATTGCAGCATTGCTGGCAGCCTTTGATCGAGTAGCCGGAGAGGAGCCGGGAGGCAAGAGTAGAGACTACAGGAAAAGAGAACAGCACGAAGATAACGCGCCCCTCTCCCCTCTCCCCTCTCCCCATTCCTCTATTTCCCCCCTTCCCCTGCCCTCTCCTCCCTCCTCCCGCAGTGAACTCTTGCTGGTTGCCGGATTCTCGGGGGTTGGTAAAACAGCGGTTGTAAATGAAGTTCACAAGCCGATCGCCCTGCGGCGGGGTTACTTTATTCGAGGCAAGTTTGATCAGCTTCAGCGCGGGGTACCGCTGTCTGCTTTTGTGCAAGCCTTTCGAGATTTGATGGGACAACTATTAACCGAAAGTGATGCCCAAATTGAGCGATGGAAATTAAAAATTCTGAGGGTTTTGGGTGAAAACGGGCAGGTTTTGATCGATGTCATCCCAGAACTGGAAACGATTTTGGGTCCCCAACCCGCTGCACCAGAGTTACTAGGCGCAGCCGCGCAAAATCGATTTAACCTGCTGTTTCAAAAGTTCATTCAAGTCTTTGCCGCCATCGATCATCCCCTCGTTATTTTTCTGGATGACCTCCAATGGGCAGATTCTGCCTCGTTAAAGCTAATGCATCTGTTGATGGGGGATACTGAGAGCCGCCATCTCCTGCTGATCGGGGCGTACCGGGACAATGAAGTTTCGGCTGCCCATCCATTCATGTTAACGATTGATGAAATTTGTCAAACAGGAATACCCGTTAGCGCGATCGCCCTGGCACCCCTCCAGCTAACCGATCTGAATCACCTGATTGCCGATACCCTTCATTGCTTACCTGACCAAACCCATGCCCTCTCTGAACTGATCTGTCAGAAAACCAAAGGGAATCCATTCTTTACCAGTCAGTTTCTCAAATCCCTCTACGAAGAACGCCTGATTTCCTTTGATCCCCTGGCTGGCTGCTGGCAGTACAACCTGAATCGAATTAAGGCACAGTCTTTCACGGATGATGTGATGGAATTCATGGGAGAGCAATTGCAGAAATTGGCTCCCAGTACCCAATCTGTATTAAAACTGGCTGCCTGTATCGGTAATCAGTTTGACCTGGCAACCCTGGCGATCGTCTATGGCAAATCAAAAGCCGAAACCGCTTCTGACCTCTGGGAAGCGGTCAAAGAAGGGCTAATTCTACCGCAGGGTGAAGGCTATAAACTGTTTCAAGCTGTAGAAAAGACCCGCACAAAGTCCCAGACAACCACAGAATACCCCACACCTCACACCCCACACCCCACACCCAGCTATAAGTTTCTCCATGATCGCGTCCAGCAAGCAGCCTATGGCTTGATTCCAGACGTACAAAAACAGTCCACCCACCTGCAAATTGGTCGGCAACTGTTAGCCAACACGCCTGAAGCAGAGCGAGAGGAGAAAATTTTTGAGATCGTAAACCAGTTGAACTATGGTGCAGGATTGACGGGTCAAACCGAAGCGCACTCCCTGATGGATGGAAAACCCTCCCAGGGTAGAAGTTCTCAGGGCAGCACTCCTAAAGGCAAAACTGTCCAATTTCAAGGGTTGACTGAAGCAGAACAGGATGAACTGGCTCACCTGAACTTACACGCAGGACAGAAAGCCAAAGCCGCTACGGCTTATGCAACCGCTCTAGAGTATTTAACCACCGGGATTAAACTGCTGCGGGTTGACTGCTGGCAAACTCAGTACGAGCAAACCCTGGCGCTGCATGAGTCTGCCACAGAAGCCGCTTACCTGTGCGGCGACCTGGAGCAGATGGAACAGTGGTCAGCCATTCTATTGCAGAAAGCCCATACGTTGCTGGATCAAGTCAAAATTTATCAGGTCAAGATCCAGGCGTATACATCACAGAACCGACTGTTGGATGCCATTGCGATCGCTCGTCAGGCACTTCAACAGTTTGGCATTCAGTTTCCTGATCAACCTGGACCTGAGCACATTCAACCAGCACTCCTGGAAACCGCAACGCTGGTTGCCAGACGAGAGGTTGCAGATCTGAGCCATCTGCCGCCGATGACAGATGCTGCCAAACTAGCCGTGATGGGGCTGGTTTCCACGGCTATTCCAGCTATTTTCCTGGCGGCACCCACGCTGTTTCCCCTGGTCATACTGTCTCAAGTCAACGCATCAATTCAATTTGGCAATGCTCCCCAGTCTGCGTTCTTTTACGCCAGTTACAGCATTCTTCTAGCCAACATTCTGCAAGATATTGCAGCCGCCGATCAGTTTGGTCAACTTGGGCTTAGTTTAGTCTCCCAATCTGACTGCAAAGAAATCAAAACTCGCACCTATTTTGTGTTGGGAGCCTTTATTATTCATGGCAAATCCCATCTCAAAGAAACGCTTCCTTTTCTGATAGAAGGCTATCAAGCCGGACTGGAAGCAGGCAACCTGGAATTTGTTGGTTACTGTGTCAAAGATATTTGTCAATATTCCTATCTGTCTGGTCGAGAATTGCCTGTTTTAGAGAAAGAAATTAGAACCTACAGTCAGGTTTTGGCATCTCTGAAACAGGTAACAACCTTGAACTATTGTCAAATTTACTGGCAAGCCGTTCTGACCCTGTTAGGCAACCCATCCGATACCTGCCCGTTAACGGGGGAAGCTTTGAATGAAGCGCAGTCCCTATCTCAACTTCTGGCAGCAAATGATATTACCGGGCTTCATTATTTCTACCTGCATCGCCTGATTCTATCTTACATTTTTGGCCATATTGACGAGGCAGTAGTCAATGCCCAGAAAACAAAGGAATTTCTGGCAGGAGGAACTGGCTTTGCCACCGTTCCAATCTTTTACTTTTATGATTCACTTGCCCATTTGGCGGCTCAATCTGAGAGTAATCTTGACCATAAATTGCTCGACCAGGTAGCAGAGAATCAGCATAAATTACAACATTGGGCACACCATGCTCCGATGAATTACTTGCACAAATTCTATCTGGTTGAGGCTGAGCGTTACCGAATTCTAGGACAAAAGATTGAGGCAATTGAGTGCTACGATCGCGCCATCGCTGAAGTTGAAAACAATGGCTATCCCAATGACAAAGCCTTAATTTATGAACTGACAGCTAAGTTTTATCTGGCATGGGGTAAGGAAAAAATTGCTCAGGTTTATTTGATAGATGCCTACTATAGCTATGCCCACTGGGGAGCGATCGCCAAAACTTACGATTTAGAAACCCGCTATCCTCAACTGTTAAGTTCTATCCTAAATCCTGAAAAACTGAGCTATCAAGTGGATAGTGTTCCGATGTCACTCTCCACATCTCTTGCCAGCAGTAGTAGCAATCTTTTCCAGGCATTAGACCTTGCTGCTGTACTCAAAGCTTCGCAAGCCCTATCTGAAAAAATTCAGTTTGAGCAATTGCTTGCAACCTTAATCCAGGTAGTAGTTGAAAATGCTGGAGCGAACCAATGCAAGCTGATTTTACCAGAAAATGGTCGATGGGTTGTCATTAGTCAAGCCATTGACCACACCATTTTACAAACAGAATTAACCCATTCTGGTCAAGCAGTACCCCAATCCATCATTAACTATGTCATCCGAACCTCAGAAACCTTAGTCCTGGATGATGCAAGGACTGAAACAGGTTTTATTACCGATCCTTATATTCTCGCTCAACAACCCAAAAGTATTTTATGTACTCCCATTCATAACCAGGGGCGGATGATTGGCATTCTATATCTGGAAAATAATTTGACGATCAGAGCGTTTACTCGCGATCGCCTGGAAGTCCTCAAATTGTTGACAACCCAGGCGGCTATTTCCCTACAGAATGCCATGCTTTACAACACACTAGAGCAGAAAGTAGAACAGCGAACCCAGGAACTTAACCAAAAAAACCAGGATCTTTCTGAAACTCTAAGTGAGCTGAAGCAAACTCAAACTCAACTAATTCAGACTGAAAAAATGTCGTCCCTGGGGCAAATGGTTGCCGGGGTTGCCCATGAGATAAATAACCCAATTAATTTTATTTATGGCAACCTGAATCATGCTGATGAGTATTGCAAAAACCTACTGCATCTGATTAATCAGTACCAGCATTACTATCCTCAACCCGTCTTTACTATTCAGCAGGAAATGGAAGAGATGGACTTTGAATTTCTCAGAGATGATTTGAAGAAATTGTTTCAATCGATGCGAGTGGGAGCTGATCGGATTCGTCAACTAGTACTTTCCCTGCGCAATTTCTCCCGCTTAGATGAGGCAGAAATGAAGCCGGTTGATATTCACGAAGGCATCGATAGCACCTTACTGATCTTGCAACATCGTCTCAAGGAGAAACCCGGACACCCTGCGCTCAAAATAGTTAAAGAGTATAGCCAGTTGCCCCTCGTAACCTGCTTTGCCAGTCAGTTAAACCAAGTGTTTATGAATATTCTGAACAATGCGATTGATGCACTGGATGAAAAAATGATTGGTAATGAAGTCAATGCCCAAGAACAGGCACCAACGATTTGGATTCGGACTCAGTTGACAGATGCCAATACCGTAGCGATTCAGATTGCAGATAACGGTCCTGGTATGTCAGACGAGGTGAGGCAGCGTTTGTTTGACCCATTCTTCACTACAAAGTCAGTCGGTAAGGGAACGGGTTTGGGCTTATCAATTAGCTATTCAATTGTGGAAAAGCACGGGGGACAGCTTTCCGTGGCATCTGAATTAGGTCAAGGATCTGAATTTTTAATTTCGATTCCTTTATAGCAAGCGACTACTAACTCAAGTTGCTGGTGGGGAGCATGTCACTTTTGCAAAAGTCTAGGGTTATAGGGAGAATAAGAGGGTTAATTCCTCACACCACCATGACTCCTGAATAAGAACAAGCCTTACACGACCATATTCAAGGTCTTACGTGAAAAACGAGTCTTCAGCTTACTTAATGCAGCTAATTCAGTATTGATTTCGCTTTGGATTGTTGTGAGGTTGATTTCCTGCGAGCTTGAAGATTATTTTCCACCTCTTCAACTTTTGTTGCGAGAGGTTGCCTTTTTTCAATAATGCTTGCAATCTGAGCTGTTCTATTTCCAACCATGCAGTCACCTAGATGTCTTTCTATAAAATCCTAGAACTGGGTCAATTTGCTTAAGCCACTAAAAATAACTCCAAGATAGCAATTCCACAGAATATGTCACTACATACAGGTAACTTGTCAATACCGCATCCACCGGGGACGCAAGCAACTTAACAGTCTGTGACATAAATCTAGGCAAGATGCCTGCCCTACGGTTGCCAAACTTCCGTCTTGCTGAACTAACCGCTTTGCAGTTGAATCATGGCGTGATTGGTCGGGCTTGGACTCCGCTCAACCTCCCCCATTGAGTTTTCGCGGCTTGAGTTCTAATGAGTTCTTCTTCTCCCAGTGAAAATAATTTGGGTAATGGGCACTCTTAGTTGAGCTTCAAGGATGACTTGAGGCTTCTTTAATGGGGCTTTTTGGGGCAAAGCAGGGTGCATTATGGGTCTGGCACATGGGGTCATTTGTTGTCTGGCATACATTTTGGGTTTATTCTCGACAGGCGTAGCAGGGGGAAACTGGGTTGTTCTGGGATTGGGAATTGGGTGTGCATGGGTAATTCCCCGCTATTGGAGGATGGCACCTCGCTCAAGGGTGTGGCTGATTGCGGGTGTTGTGGGGTTAGTTGCAAGTTTGTACTTTCAGTTCAGAGTCCCTCAGCCTGCGGCTAATGATATCAGCAGGCTAATTTCGGCGGAAGGGAATGGGCAAGAACTGGTGGTCAAGGTTCAGGGACAAGTGGAGAGTTTGCCTCGCCTGACCCGTAGCCAAAAAGCTCAGTTCTGGTTTCAGGTGCAAAAGGTAGATGTGCTTCGCGGCAGGGCGGCGGGGGATCCTGGCAAACCTCAGACAGGAAAGCTTTATGTCACGGTTCCCAGTTTGCAGGCAACTGGCATTTACCCGGGACAGCGGATTAGCGTCATGGGTTCTCTTTACAAACCCAAGCCTGCAAGCAATCCCAGTGGATTTGATTTTGCCAATTATCTGGCTCAGGAAGAGTGTTTTGCAGGCTTGCGAGGGAAGCAGGTTGACCTGCCAAAGAAGACGACTGGCTGGGGATGGTGGAGAGTGCAGCAGCAGATTGTGCGATCGCAAATGCGCTGGTTAGGTAGCCCTGAAGGTCCCCTGGTCAGTTCAATGGTGCTGGGTAGTCGGGGGGTAGACTTACCCTATGACTTAAAAGACCAGTTCACCCAGGTTGGATTAGCCCATGCCCTGGCGGCTTCCGGTTTCCAAACATCCCTGATTTTGGGAGTTGTGCTTGCCCTGACTCGTCGTTTCCCAGGACGCATCCAATTTATTCTGGGAACGCTGGCTTTAATCATTTTTGTTGGGCTGACTGGATTGCAGCCTTCGGTGTTACGGGCAGCCTTAATGGGTTTTGGAGGGTTAGGAGCACTGTTGCTCCAGCGTAAGATCAAACCCCTAGGGTCGCTGCTAGTTGTTGCAACCCTGCTACTAATTTACAATCCGCTCTGGATCTGGAACCTGGGATTTCAACTTAGCTTTCTAGCAACGATGGGGTTAATGGTAACGGTACCTCCCCTGACAAAACAACTGGATTGGATGCCCAGTGTGATCACTCCTCTGATTGCGGTTCCGATTGCGGCTTATCTATGGACCCTGCCCGTTCAACTTTACGCCTTTGGAGTACTGTCGCCCTACAGTATTCTAGTCAACCTGATAACGACTCCTCTGATCTCTGTGTTGAGTCTGGGCGGAATGGTAAGCGGGATGGCAGCTTTGATCTGGTCTCCAGCAGGGAGTGCTCTAGCATGGCTCCTGAAGTATCCGGCTCAGGCACTAGTTGCGATCGCGGATGGGTTTAGCCAGTTACCTGGAAATGCCTATGCAGTAGGCACTATTTCAGCACTGACGGCGATCTCCCTTTATGCTCTACTGGGGCTAACCTGGCTGCAACCCTGGTGGCGGCGAAAGTGGTGGCTGGCACTGTTGCTAGGAGTGGGGCTGATAGTGGTTCCAGCTTGGCAGGCAAGGATAGCGTTGTCTCGGGTGACTGTTCTGGCAACGACTGGGCAACCAGTAATGGTAATTCAGGATGGAGGGCAAACTGCCCTGGTTAGCGGTGCAGATCAATCCACAACCCGCTTTAGTGTCCTGCCGTTTTTGCAAAAGGAGGGGGTCAATGAACTCAAGGGGGCAGTATTGACCCAACCTCAAACCAGTCCACTCAATGGGGCGATCGCAAATCGGATTCCAGTCAGGGAATTCTACGCTATCCCATCTCGTCCAAAGGACTCAAAAAGCACAAGTGCTGCCCAATTAGAGCCACAGCCTATCCCATCCCAACAGCCTGCCCAAATTGGAGCAGTTCAGTTTCGTCAGGTTAGCCAGGTTCCCCTCATCCTTGAGTTACAGATAAAAAATCAGAGATGGCTTTGGTTAGGTGCGGCTTCGGCAGAGCAACAGGAGTCCTGGCTAATCGCAGGCACTCTCCCTAAAATCCAGGTACTCTGGTGGAACGGAAAAGTTCTCAATCCAAAGTTGCTTGCAGCGTTGAAGCCAGAAGTGGCGATCGCCTCTGGTAGCCGTGTCCATCCCGCGACGGCGGCTCAACTTCAACAGCAAAATATTCCACTCTTCTGGACAGGACAGCATGGAGCCATTCAGTGGACACCCACTGAAGGATTTAAACCGACACTGGAAGCTAAAGACAATCGCTCACCAGCCCTGTAAGATAGTTAAGAATAACTCCCTGGAGAGGTGGCAGAGCGGTTCAATGCGCCTGACTCGAAATCAGGTTTGGGGCAACCCAACGGGGGTTCGAATCCCCCCCTCTCCGTTGATATAAGCCAGTTTCAGCCTTGATTCTGCTCGGTCGTCATCCTCTGCATAAGAGCCTGAGAGAAGAGGCGATCGTCCCTTTGGGAAGCTGTTTCAGCCAATTTCTTGCCCTCATCCTGGCGCAATGCCAGGAAAGTGATGTCGCTACAGTTCTAACCAAAGGATGGGTAGCTCCCCTTCCTTCCGGAGGTATTGGCAACTGGAACAGGTTGCTAATCTGTTAGCAATGAGTTGCATTGGAGCGAGTTAAAAGTCTGTTTGTTGGTGAAGGTAAACAGGTTTATCCTTACTACCGAACCTATTGAAACAAACAGACATTCCCGATTTAGCAGTGTAACCAAATTAGAATCATCGATCAGTTTTGGTTTAGGACAAGTTCTGTAACAAAAACATTGACTTAATGGAGAAGAAACAATGAATATTCTTGCTTGGATTGTGTTGGGTTTGATCGCAGGGGCAATTGCAAAGGCAATTTATCCCGGTCGCCAAGGTGGTGGTCTTCTGGGCACCCTGATTTTAGGAATTATCGGTGCGTTTGTGGGTGGATCGGTGTGGAGCCTTCTGACTGAAGGAACTCTGGCACTGACTGCAACTAGCTTGAGCCTTGGTGGCGTTTTCCTGGCTATATTGGGCGCAATCATCGCTCTGTTCATCTACTACGCAATCACCCGTCGTGGCACTTCTTACTAAAAAGTTCTTGAGTTAGGGATTCTCTTAAGAGATTTTATTACTCCCTGAATGGAAGAGTAGGCAGACATAAAATCTAGTCACGAATCAAATCCCCGGTTTCTTGAGAGAAACTGGGGGTTTCCATTATTCACTCGGTTGATGTCCGAGTGCAAGGAGAACCGTCCTAGAGACAAAGCCACCACAACCTTTATGCGGGACACCCTGAGCAACAGGGCGACAGCTTTCCTCCGTGATGAAAACTTTTTTGATAGAAAAAAGTAGCCTCTGATGGCGTACCTAGAGGCTACAGTACATGAACATCCATTGCTGGATCTTTGGATCTGCCTTTAACTTAATCTTTTCAGGGGATAAGACTCGTCTACCATTGGTTAAGTGATCCCCTCTAACCAATGGGAGTTTTAAATCTAAGGTTGCCTGACTCTATGCCGTTGCCGACGTGTCAGTAACAACCCGATCGCGGCCATCATAATCGCTCCTACTGTACTGGGTGAGGGAACGGCTTCCATTGGGTTGAAGGGTTGGGTTAACTCTTCATTGCCCGATTCAACCGTGCGATCAAATCGATCGCGCTCTGCTTCTGCCCGTTTCAGGGCAGCGCGTTGTTCATCATTCACCAGCACCAGCATGGAAGAGTAGGGTGTGACCATGGGGTAAGTTTTGGCGATCGCATGAATAGTATCTAAATTCTCCAGTTGGTTCAGATCTCGCTGGCGACCCAGACCCAAAACGAGTTGGCGGGCAGCAAGTGATTCAAACCCGGTTGGCTTGGAGGTAGCTGACGGCGCTTGTGGAGATGGCGGTTGTGGATCGGGGGGAGCGATTGTGTTTACTTGCCAGGCGTAACCATCTACCACCGTTACCGTTTTTTCACCCAAAGCGACCTGAGTAGACAGACGACGCAAGACTTCTGAGATCTGGGTTCCAACTCCTCCACCGCTCGTTTGAATTGCTGCCAAAGTGACATCATCATAAGCGGGTGGAAATAATCCTAAATGCACAAACCAGAGGGGCGAACTGATTTTAGGCAAGTCTTTTTTGTCGTTTGCTAATTCATAGCTTCCGGCATCAGTAATCAACAGAATGCCATCGTAGGATGTGTTGCCGCGCAGTTGGTCAAATTGGCGTAGCATCTCCTTAGGCTGAAGCATCCCAAAAAAGGTGACGTTGTCCGGATCAAATTGATGGATGCTATCAATGCGCTGTGGAATTCCCCCGGCTATGGCTGGCAGATAGAGATCTGCTTCGTTATCTTCCAGGCGACCGTTAGTAAAGCCCTGCTGTGTGAGCCAGTCGAAGGTCTGTTTTATCCCCTGCACCTGACTACCCATACTACGGGAGGTATCTAAAATCACGGCAAACCGCTGATTCTTAGGCAGGACGTAGGCTGCTTCAGAAAGAGGTTGGGCAATCACCTGGGTGCCGTTGGCAAGATTAGCGGTATGCGGTTGCGGTGAAGTGGTGCTGGTTGCTGTCAAAAATGGCTCAACCCAGGTATCGGAAACTTGTACTGGTTTACCATTTCGGAGCCGTTGAGTCCTACTGGTCCAGTAGATGTTGCGTTTTTCTGCCAGACTGGGTAAAGCCCAACCCTGCTCCTGGCGCAACACCTTGTAGGTCAGCCACAGGTGCATCTCTGTTGGACGGGTTTGATTAGCTTCCAGCCGTTCGCCAATTCTCAGTTTGGGTGGTACGGGAAAAGCCCGCAGGCGGTAGTGGCGGGGTCCAACCTGTTCTAACAAAGCGGGATCAACCTGCCATTGAACCTGCTGGCTATAAACTTTTTGGGCTGCTCCCCGTGGTGCCACCACATAGGGAAAGCGCTTTGGGCGATCGCCCGTGTCTCCCAACCATACGCCGGTCACTACAGCGCTTTCTGGTAAGGAAAAGTAATAGAGGATTTCCTGATTTTCGTTGGTCTGGTTTTCGTAGACTTCGTATAGTTCAATCTCAGCCCAATCCTCATGTTCCTCGACGTTGATCTGTTGCGATCGCAGCCAGACCTGACGCTGGTTCAAGTTCAATAGCCCTGCTTTTGCTTCTTCCCGGTTATGGGTCGATTGCAGAGCATGGTTAATGGCTGCCTGTTCTGCCCGCTGAATTGGAGCATCAAAAAACTCGGCATACAGTTTGGCTGCCCGCTCTGGGTCGGCACTGGAACCCTGGTAGAGAAAGGGAGACATCAAACCGTTATAGGCAGCCTGCAAGCTTTGCGCCCACACCCCAGGCACCCCCAAGCTCTGGTACATCACCTGTATATGGTTATTGTCGGCATGGCTGCTGATGTAACGGTAGCTCCACAGGTAGGCATTGACCAGTCCCTGGCGAATTGGCTCAGACTTTGCCAGTAGTTCTTGCCGTGCCTGGTCTGTTTGGGCGGGTGTTTGTAAGCGGGCAAATGCCTCGACTTGGGGTTGTTGCTGCAAGCCAACAAATAAGGTGAATGATGCTGCAAACACCCCTAACGCTCCAGCGATCGCCCGTTTTCGCCCATACTGAGCCGTAAATGCTTTCAGAACATCCCATCCAGAGTTGAGATAAAGAACAATCATGGCTGGTGGCAGGATGAGGAACAGTGATGCGCTCACAAACAGCAACACCAGTCCCAAAGCTTCTTCTGGATAAGAAAAAAAATTTAACCAGGTAAAAGAGAAAAAACCTTGTACCAGATGTATCAGGAGCGGTACAATGTAAAATAAAAGCAACACCCCAGCATAAGCGCCCACCAGCAGCATCAGGCTGTGGGTAAGTAGTTTTGCCCATGCCAGTTTGGGTTGTCGTGTGGTGTAGCCTCCCATCAGGGTTGTCAAAAACGCCAGGATACAGATCCCAATACTCCCTAATATTTGGAATCCGGCGGGGGTCACCTCACGCAGCAAAAACAGCCGCACCAAACACAAAACAAAGAGCGGTGCCTCGACTCCATAAAATAGTTGCATCAGCTTTGCTGGTTGCTGGCAGAAGTGGCGAATGCCAATCCAGGTAGACACAATCGGCACCAGTAACAAGGCAACCAGTGTAAATATGAAGTCAAGCGGCAATAACCCGTCGATCGCCGCCATCAATAGAAAAGGGGCAACTAAGGGCAAAAATAGGAAGCCAATGTAGCCTAAAAATAAAGCATTCCAGCCCCAAAACAGGAGATGGCAGACAATCCGGTATAAGGTTTTCATGAGGGATTGGAGTGGCGATGGAGCGCTGGAGCAATTTGCGTTGTCAAATCAGCTCAAATTTAGCCTTCCTTTAAGGGATATGTCATCGCTGTATCCATTTTTGTAATCAATCGTGCATCGCACATTCCTTTTCCCGTCCCCGGACAACCCGTTGACCTACTAACCGACCACGGGTTTCAGTCACCACAGTCGATTGGGATTCGTACCCATTCCATTCGTAGAAGATCACCACCCAGTCATGGGTTTTACCCAGATCATGCGCCAGGGCCGTGTTGGAGTACATGGCTGTAAAGGACCAACCATCCTGGTGCCAGTTCATAATCGGTAACCAGCGCTTGTTCTCTGGATTAAACCGACGGGGCGCAATGGTTCGCAGTTGTCCTGCGTCGGCAAGGTTACGGTAGCGGGCATCTACTGCTAGCAGAAGTTCAACAGGAGGTTTGGGCGGTACAGTCGCATCATGCCCTTCCTGCCATCGCATTGTCTGAGCATGGCGGCGAGAGGCGCGGTTCAGGATTGCTGCCAGGGTATTTCGGATCAGTCGCACGCGGCGATCGCCAAAGCCCTTCAGGTGTTCTAGTCTGCCGTCGTGGGCTGCCATTTCCAGTTCTTCCAGGGTGCCAATCCCCAGTTCTTCGTGCAACTGGTGAGCCAGCTTTTCGCCAATACCGGGAATGGTGGTGAAGAGTGCCTCTGGGGGAACTTCTTCCTGCAAACTGTTGAGCAATTGAAGTTGCCCGGTTTTGAACAGTTCTTCCAATGCTGCCGAAAGACTTTTGCCAATTCCCGGTAGTTTCTCCAGTCCTGCTCTTCCTTCCCGACTGTAAAGGTCTGAGAGTGGACAATTGAGCGATCGCACTCGATGTGCCGCATTGCGGTATGCCTGCACCCGATAACGACTTGCTTCCTGAAACTCTAATAGGTCAGCAACCTGATCCAGCACATCGGAAATTTGATCATTCGACAGCTTCAGGACATCTACCGATGTCGTTGCCTGATTAGTGATGACTTCCATAATTCACCCGCCATTCCGCATTCAAAACCCCTACTCCTATTATCGTTTGGGCATTGGCGATCGTGGGGACGAAATTGGAGGGCTAACCGTTCTCCTGGAAAAGCCTATCCTTTAGGCAAAAGTCTCTGACATGTTTGAGGTAGTAGGGTTAATCACCCCATCCTGATCTGCTCGCTCCAGCAGATGCACATTTAAAGACTTCCATCTCGCTCCAAGGCTTTGCCTGGGAATGGTAAACCTGGAGGCTCTGCCTCTAGCGTTGATAGAGGCGAAGCCTCTCAATCGGTGTTCCCAGGCTGAGCCTGGAGAACAAGATACGTTAGGGCTTCCAGTCTTAAGACAGTGCCATTAATCTAAGTAATATTAATAGAGACTCACTAAATTCTGAATTTTCTGGTTGCAATAGACTTTATAGCAATTCTCAACTTTGTGAGGTACGTTTTTAGTCGTTATTGGTCATTAGCCATTGGTCATTGGTCGCCCACAAAGGACTAATGACTCATAACAAACCACCAGCTTGTACCGCATCAGCATGAGAACTGCTGTAATTGTTATTCCCTACCAGACTCCAATGCCACTTGCAATCCTGACTTTTTTGATGGCAATCAGTATCCTGATTACTGAAACCTTTTGGCAACCAGTCCACTGGTTAAGCTCTTTTAGTCTACCAACCTGGTTATGGCTGGCAGCGATTCTGGCAATGGTTACCTGGATTATGAGGGAATGAGCAATCGCCAACGGTGAGGGCTTTGGGGACAGGTGACAACACCGCAATCCTCATGGACCGTCCGAAATCATTGGTAGGGATGAGAGTTTTGGTGAGAAAGAATTCCTTTCTCACAATCCAAAATAGGAAGCGCTATATTTCTTGATGCGATTGGAGAGTTTTGGGAGAGAATACCCACAGCAGGGCATACTCTAAGCATTGCTTAAGCGTAATTAACCTTACAGTGAAGTTTTGAAACTGACTAAACCAGGTCAGCAAATTATGGGATTGTTGACTTCAGCTTCGTAGGAACCCATCATGACATCGCTACTGCCAGACAACGAAGCAGACAGCCTGAAGTTGACCGATCAGTATCAGTCATTAGATCTGTATGCGGGTGAAGGATTCGAAGACCTGGTAAAGTTAGCAGCTCTTATCGGTGAAGCTCCCATTGCGCTAATTGCCCTTCTAAAAGATAAAACTGAGCCTGGTGATAGTCCTGATGGGCAGGTTGAACTCACTATTCAGGAAGGCTTTGGGCTAGAATCGGCTCATGCCATTCAGGTACTCCCTTTTTGCCGCCGGTGCATCAACCAAGGCAGGTTAGTGGTGGTGTCTGATGTTTTAGCAGAACCAAAATTTGCGCCCAATTTAGTTGCGGTTGAGCAACCTCGAATCCGATTTTATGCCGGAGTTCCCCTCATCACTACCGATGGGTATCCGATCGGAGTGCTCTGTATTGCTGATTGGGTTTCACGCCTGCTCAGTTCTAACCAGCTTGAGGCACTGCAAACCCTCAGCCGTCAGGTAGTTAGCCAGTTAGAACTGAGACACAGATCCATGTCCCTGATGGCTCGTTCAATCGTGTGCTGCCAGGCAGAAGAAGCCCTTCAGACCAGCGAAGAAATTTTTTATGACTTGATTCAAGACCTTCAGGTCGGAGTGCTGCTTCAGGGACCAGACAGCGAAATCTTGATGAGTAACCTGGCGGCATTAGATTTACTGGGGTTGGAGGAAGACCAGTTAATGGGGATTACCTCCCTTGATCCCTGTTGGCATGTGATTCATGAAAATGGTTTGCCATTTCCGGGGGAAACCCATCCGGTGCCCCAGGCGATCGCCACTCGTCAGCCTGTTCACAATGTAGTCATGGGCGTGTATCGTCCTAAGTTTAATGATCTGGTCTGGTTGCTGGTCAACGCCGATCCTCAGTTTGCAGCGGATGGCAGCCTACGGCAAGTCATCTGCACGTTTAACGATATCACCGAGCGCAAGCGCATGGAAGAAGCGCTTAGTCGCAATGAGTTCAGGCATCGCGCTCTGATCAACGCCATCCCCGATCTGATGCTGCGGGTAAATCGGGATGGGATGTACCTGGATGTCAAACCCGCGCGAGACTTCAGGACACTTCTACCCCCAGCAGACATGCTCGGTTTGCGGGAAGTGGATGTGTTGCCACCAGGGGTTGCCAAGCGTCGCCAGGAATGTCTGGAGCGTGCTTTACAAACGGGGGAAGTGCAATTTTGTGAGTACGAACTGTTACTGGACGACGGCATTCATTACGAAGAATCCCGCATCATTGCCAGCGGCGAAAACGAAGCCCTGATTATTATTCGGAACGTGACTCAGCGCAAACAGGCAGAAGAAGAACTGCAAAGCCAGAACCATCGGGCATACCTGCTAACCGCGATCGCCCTCCGCATTCGCCAGTCCCTTAACCTGGATGAAATTTTGACCACCACCGTTGCTGAAGTGCGCCAGTTTCTCCAGGCAGACCGGGTGATGATTTACCGCTTCGATCCCTGTTGGGACGGTAAGGTCGTGGTGGAATCGGTTGATCCGGGGTGGACCCCCGCTCTCGGATCTGTCATCCAGGACACCTGCTTCAAAGAGGGACTCTGGCAAAAGTACTATCGTGGCAAGATCCAGGCGGTTGAAGACATTGATCAAACGGCTCTCACTCCCTGCCACCGGGCAATGCTCAAACGGTTCCAGGTCAAGGCGAACCTGGCGGTGCCCATTATTCAGGGACGAGGAGCCACTGGCAAAGCCCAACTTTGGGGGCTACTGATTGCTCACCAGTGTTCTGGTTCCAGGCAGTGGCGCTCCTTTGAGATTGACTTTCTGACGCAACTAGCCGACCAGGTTGGCATTGCGATCGCCCAGGCACGCTTACTAGAGCGTGAAACCCAACAACGAGAACAGCTTGCCCAACATAACATTGCGCTCGAAGAAGCCCGCAGTGAAGCCGAACGGGCATCTGAGATGAAAAGCATTTTCCTGGCGACTATGAGCCATGAAATTCGCACCCCAATGAATGCCGTTTTAGGAATGACTGGCTTACTCAGGGACACCGATTTGAACCCGGAACAGCGGGACTTTGTTGAAACCATTCAGGCAAGTGGCGAAACCCTGCTCACTCTGATTAATCAAATTCTTGACTTCTCGAAGTTAGAAGCAGGGGAAATGGAATTGGAAGTTTTAGGGTTCAATCTGAACACCTGCATTGAAGAAATTGCCGACCTACTCGCCTCTTCTGCCCATGCTAAAGGGTTGGAACTGGCGACCCTGGTTTACAAAAACCTACCGCTTCAGCTCAAGGGGGATATCAGTCGGCTGCGGCAGATACTGACCAATATGGTTAGTAATGCAATTAAATTCACCAGTGCTGGAGAAGTGGTGATCCAGGCTGCGCTCAAGTCTGAAACCACTACAACCGCTACCATTACCTTCTCAGTCACCGATACGGGTATTGGGATTCCCCCTGATGCTAGAGAAAAACTGTTCAAGCCGTTCTCCCAGGTTGATGCCTCTACCACCCGTCGCTATGGAGGCACTGGTTTAGGGCTGGCAATCTCAAAGCAACTGGTTGAACTGATGGGAGGCGAAATTGGGGTAGAAAGCGTGGAGGGCAAAGGTTCCCGGTTCTGGTTCACCCTCACGTTCGATAAGCAAACCCCCGATGATGATGCTCATTCATCCTTTGCGATCGCTCCCCATAACCTGAACCAACTGAGGCTGCTCGTGGTTGACGACAACAACACCAACCGCAAAATTTTGCGCTATCAGGTATCTTCCTGGGGGATGCAGGTGGATGAAGCCGATAGTGCAGCCATTGCCCTGGAAATGCTGCGAACACAGGCAGTAACAGGCAATTCCTATGATCTGGCAATTTTGGATATGCAAATGCCTGAAGTAGACGGTGAAATGCTGGGGATGCAAATCAAAACCGATCCTCTAATCGCAAACACCAAGCTAATCATGATGACCTCTCTCAACAACCGGGGAAGTGCCCGTCGGGTAATGAGTCTGGGTTTTTCTGCCTATTTAGTAAAACCTGTTAAACAATCTCGTTTGTTAGATTGCATCATGGAAACCCTGGCAGAACCTTTATCCAGCAATCCAGCCCAAGAATTTCAAACTCAACGGAAACGATTTCAAAGTAGCCACCGCATTGCCAGCCAAACGGACTGGGACGCAGCTTCATTTACTCCAATCAAACTGAAAATTCTTCTGGTTGAAGATAATGTTGTAAATCAGAAGGTTACCCTAAAGCAATTAGAAAATTTGGGCTATACCGCAGATGTCGCTGCCAACGGACAGGAAGCACTGCAAATGATGGCTCAAATTTCCTACGATCTGCTGCTGATGGATTGTCAAATGCCCGTGCTGGATGGTTACTGCACAACCCGTGAAATCCGTTGTTTAGAAGGAACCGCCCGTCATACAGTTGTGATTGCCCTGACGGCTAATGCGATGAAAGAAGACCGGCAACGGTGCCTGAATGCAGGCATGGATGACTATCTGAGTAAACCCATTTTGAAAGAAAAACTGGCAGCTAAATTAGCCGAGTGGGGGCAGGCAATTCAGGAAGCGCAGAGTGCAACATCTTCTTCTCAGGCAAATGCTATGCCTAGTCAATCACAGAACGGTTCTCACCAGACCCCTCTACCCACTCTAGACATCGACTGGAACCACCTGCACCAGATCTCTGATGGCAGTGAGGAGTTTGAACTAGAGTTACTGCAAGCCTTTGTTGCAGATACTCTAGTTCACCTGGTAGCGACCGCGGCGGCGATCGCTACCCATGATGCCAGTAAATTGGAGCAGGCTGCTCACCACATCAAAGGCGCAAGTGCCAACGTTGGACTGACTAGAATCCGAACTGCTGCCACACAGCTAGAACAAAAAGCCTCTCAACAACGCTTGCAAGGTGCATCAGAGTTGTTAGACGAACTCTACCAATCGCTGGATCAACTCCAGACATTTTTAGCCGCCCGGCTGATGTCTACAGAAAGTCCTGATTAAGTATGCTCTGTGGATCGGCAAATTATCCCCCTGCCATTCTTCATCTTTGCCAGGGAGATAATTTGTCGATGCCTGTCCAGGTTTGATTGGGAATCGTTTACTGGGAATAGGATTCACTAACTCGATTGCCATTCACACGGGGCGATCGCTGACCCACGGCTGCCCCAACTAAGGCGGCAACCAGTCCCAGAAGCGAACCCAGAGCAAAAGACCAGCCAGCCGTTGCGGCATTACCCGCAATATCCCGAGCTCGTTGAGCTGTCACATTGGGATCGACCGCTCCTGGAGTCGCCCCTGTTTGCTGTGCCTGACGCAGTATGTCTCCCGCATTGGATGCAACAACCCCAAAAGCACCCGATACTCCCGAAGAAAGCAACCAGGCACTAATTGCCAGGGTGGCTGCCCACAGAACGGCTCCATTGAGTAAAGCAGAGTTCCGGTTCATGGGTCCACAGGCACGGGCAGTAAACCATCCTCCCAGGAACAGAGAAATCAACAAAGCGACAATGGCTCCAATCCCAACGGCTGAACCAACATCAGGAGCGTCTGAACGGGGAGCACCTGAACCTGCGATCGTCGTTAACCCGATCGCGGCTGCAATTCCGCTTAAAACCAACTGCGAACTGACCGCTATAAACAAGCCTGCAAGCACAGGACCCCAACGCACCCGATCGTGATAATCAATCACCGGAACGCTGGGAGCGCGATCCACCACAGTGCCCCTTGGGTCATCACCATACACCATATTATTTCCTCCTGATAAAGGGAAACGTCAAAAGCTCTAAAACGTCAAAAGCTCTAATACTGCTAACAGATTCAAAGTAAGTAAACTGAAGCGACTTCACATCTGCCGTAAGAAATAAGCTTGATGTGACAATATTTAAAGTGAAATTCAAACAGAAAACTTAATGAAATCAAAATCAATTAAAAATTGACATTCCTCTGGTTCTGCCGCCCTTTACCGCCCTTCATTATCTTGATTTATCGCTTAACTCATAGGTCTCCCCAAGAAGTTGGATGTCTACGATTATCGACAAAATCTTTGGTAAAGAAATCTAAGAAAGTTGAAATATTTTTTTACAATCACGGTTCGGATGGAATTTGGCATCAATAAACTAAGAGCTGAATGATAATAATTAACGAGTTTCCTACCCTCAGAAGCTCAAACATTCCAGGAGTCTCGTTAAAGGTTTTATGCTTAAAACAGTTCTCTTTAACCAAAAGCTAAAGGTTAATCCCGTTCCCTTTTTGGAGGCTTTTGTATGAAAGTCCTGTTGATAGGGCTGATTCAAAGCTATCGAGTCTTCATTTCGCCGCTGTTGCCACCCGCCTGTCGATTTCAGCCGACCTGTTCCCAGTACGCGATTGAGGCGATCGCCCGGTTTGGTGTGCTCAAAGGAGGCTGGCTGGCAACCCATCGAATTTGCCGCTGTCATCCCTTCAACTCTGGCGGCTATGATCCAGTGCCTCCATTACCGCGATCGCCGTCTGAGCAGTAGTCAGTTGAGAGGGGAAAGGTATGGGTCAGAGTTCCCCTTTGCCTCCCTGTCCCTCTGCCTTCTGCTTTCACCGACTACCGATTACCCATTACCAGGTTCATCCTTCATCCTTTTGTATGAATATTATTTCCTCTCCCTTCGCAAATGATTAGGGTCTGGGCTAAGATGGCTGATCTATTTGGGCAGTCGCGAATAAAGGTTTAGAGTCTGGAAAGTAGTAAGTTATTGGGTGCCAAGCCTACCTTGCGGAAGTGAATGACGGCATGGTTTTACTAATGTTGTTGAAGGGTTGCTTTGCTGCGACTTAATCCCTTAAAAAAACACCAGGGTTTAGCATTTCGCAGATGAGGGCATAGGGAGCCATGGCAGACTAAATCTTGTCGGTTCTGCTCATTTGCGTTGCGACTAGTCATTCACCGGCTAAAGCCTATCCGAAAACTTCCTGCATTTGAGGATCGTGGTCAATGAACTTGCGTAGGTTGGCTTGAAGGATGTAGCTTGCTTCCCGCAGGGTCACCTAACGCTCTCGTCGATATTGGGTTGAGTTTAGGAGACCCAACCTACAAAAGCCGAATAGGAATTGCGCCCCTAGCTGAAAGGGGTAGAACCCCGGAGGCTAGGCTCTTAGTTCAAGTTCACGCCATTATGGGTCAGGGTATATCGGTTGGATTTGCCGTAGCCACCAGGGCTGCTGTGGGTAGCGATGGGTTCAGTTTTTTGGAGAATGCCATGTCACCGTTGGTTTCGATTGTCATTACAACCTACAACCGGGCGCATTATCTTGCAGAGGCGATCGCAAGCGTATTAACCCAAACCCATCCTGATTTTGAATTGTTAATTTGGGATGATGGCTCGACCGATCGCAGCCTTGAAATTGCCCACTTCTACGCCAATCAAGATAGCCGCATTCGAGTCATTGCTGCCCCCCATCAAGGCAGAGTTCTTGCCCTTAAACAGGCTTGTGCCACCGCATCAGGAACTTATCTCGGTTTTGTCGATAGTGACGATTGGTTGGCACCTACTGCTGTGGCAGAGACGGTGGCTGTATTGGAATCCCAACCAAAGATAGGCTGGGTCTACACCGATTACCTGGATATTGACCAGACTGGGCAACCGATTGGGTATGGCAATCGTTGCCAAATTCCCTATTCTAAAGAACGCTTGCTGCTTGATTTCATGACTTTCCAGTTTCGGCTGATGTGCCGTAGCGTGTTTGAGCAGGTAGGTGGCATTGACGAATCAATGGAATATGTGGAGGATTACGACCTGTGCTTGCGGCTGTCTGAAATCGCCTCGGTTCAACGGATTCAGAAACCGCTCTATTTTTACCGTAAGCACCTACAGTCCACATCTCAACAAAACCGGGTCAGCCAGATTCATAACTCCCAGCAGGCGATCGCCCATGCCCTCCAACGGCGAGGATTGGCAGATCGTTACGCGATCGAGGTTGAGCTTCCTGAAGGCAAGTTTTTCCTGCGTCGGAAGGCAACCGTGGTTCCCCCCCCAGCCCTCCAAGGTTGGGGGAACCAAGCGTCAAAGTCTCCCAGTATTGGGAGATTTAGGGAGCTTGAAAAGCACTGCAAGTTCAAGCTGGTCAATTTCGTCAAGCCTATTCCCAAACTGATTCCCCTGCTGGCAAGTTTTCCACTGGCAGGCGCAATCACAATGGGCACCGCCCAGGCACAATCGATTGTTCCGGCAGCGGATGGTACCAATACGCTGGTTACGCCCAGTGGCGATCGGCTGGATATTGGAGGTGGTCAGCGATCGGGCAATGGTGCCAACCTGTTTCATAGTTTTGAGCGATTTGGTCTGAACCAGGGACAGATTGCCAACTTCCTGTCCAATCCCCAGATCCAGAACATTCTGGGGCGGGTTGTAGGGGGGGAGGCATCCTTGATTAACGGGCTGGTTCAGGTCACGGGGGGCACCAGCAACCTTTACCTGATGAACCCCGCCGGAATCATTTTCGGTCCCACTGCCAGTCTGAATGTGCCCGGGTCATTTTTAGCCACGACGGCAACTGGGATTGGGTTTGGGTGTGGACTACCTGGCGGCGGGTGTAGTGGTTGGTTCAATGGGGTTGGAACCAATGATTATGCCTCCTTGACCGGGATTCCCGATGGGTTTGCGTTTGCTGTGTCGCAGCCAGGGGCGATTGTCAACGCCGGAAATCTAGCCGTGGGGCAGGGGCAATCCCTTAGCCTCCTGGGAGGAACGGTTGTCAACACCGGGCAGTTAACCGCTCCAGAGGGTCAGATTACCCTGATGGCTGTTCCTGGGCAAAACCTGGTTCGCTTGAATCAGCAGGGAAGCTTGCTCAACCTGGAATTCTCTCCTCTCCCGGCTAACCCTCTGCTTTCCTCTCCTCCCTCCCTTGCCCAACTCTTGACGGGCGGCAATCTGGGCAATGCCACAGGACTGACTGTCAATCCGAATGGCACTATTCAGTTACAGGGTTCCCAGGTGCAGATTCCAGTCAGCGGTGGAACAGCGATCGCTGCTGGAACGCTTAACACCGCCGGACAAACCGGAGGCAGGGTGAATGTCCTGGGTTCCCAGGTAGCGGTGGTGGGTGCCAATATCAACGCCTCCGGTATTGCCGATGGTGGTAATGTTCTCATCGGTGGGGATTACCGGGGCGAGGGCACCGTTCCCAACGCCGCTCAGACCTTTATCGACCAGACTTCGCTGATTACCGCTGACGGACTGGTTAGTGGTAATGGGGGGCGAGTCATCGTCTGGGCAGACAATACCACCCGCTTTTTTGGCACCATCACTGCCCGGGGTGGGACCCAGTTGGGCAATGGGGGCTTTGTGGAAGTGTCAGGCAAGCAGTTTTTAACTTTTCAGGGTAATGTCAATGTCCTGGCACCCAATGGCAATGCGGGTACCCTGCTACTTGACCCATCCTTTCTAAGAATTGTGGATGATCCAGTTGGGGGTGATCTGGATAGTTCCCTGCCAACCATTGCGTTCACCACACCGGATACCGCCACCAATACTGTTTCCTGGGGGGCGATCGCGGCATCCGGTGCCAATATCTTCCTGGAAGCGATCGGAGATATCACGATTGACCCCATTACAGGGGCAACCGGTGGCGTTACATTTCCCGGTTTTGCCAGCTTAGACCTGGGACCCGGAGGCAGTTTGACCATCAACTCCCAAACGGGAGCCGTGACCTTTGCTAACCCCACAGACACCATTCAAACCAACGGTGGAGCGGTGATTATTTCAGGTGCCAGTCTCGCTCTTGGTAATATCAACACCAGCCTCTCTGAAATTTTCGGTGATGGCGGTAATGTGACCCTGACTGCCCGGAGTGGCACCCTCTCCGTTGGCAATATCATCACCTCAGGTCAAGCATTTTTTACCCCTGGCAGTAGTGGCAATGTCACCCTGACGACTGAAACCAATGGTGGCAATATCACCTTTGAAAGCATTGATACCAATGCTTTTGGATTTGGGTATGGCTATAGCGCCAACGGCGGAAATGTCACGATTACTGCCAGGGGACTGATCAGAGGCACTGGTTTCACCGGAGGAGAATCCTCTGATACGATTTTGTCCAGTGGAGCTGATGGTGGTGTGAATGGACTCGTTCGCATCCAGCATGACGGTGGCCCGGATAACGTGCCGTTTAATGTGGGCGATCCTGCGATTACGGCAACCAGCGGCAATGGTCTGGTCGGTTCCATCAACACGGGGGCTGAAACGATTGCAACTCAGGCGTTTCCATTCCCGACCAGTCCGTTCTTGTCTCCAGGCGGCAGTATTCAAATTATCTTTGACAACACTGGACCCACTCTGACGGTTAATTCTCCGCTAGTTGGCGCTCAACAGGATACCCCCTTCAACTTCACCACCACCACCCTCAACCCTCTGCGAACCGATGTTAACGATGACAACCCCACATCAATTCTGATTGTGTCGATCGCACCCGGGGCGATTTTAAGAGTGAATGGAGTTGCAGCAAACCCAGGCGATGTGCTGCCCCCTGGAGCAAACCTGGAGTTTATTCCCCCTGCTGGGTTTCAGGGTACGCTCAACGATGCCCTTGTCCTCAGTGCAACAGATCGCATTGAGACCGTGAACCGGGCGATCGCCATCCAGGTCACTCCGACTCCCATTCCCACTCCGACTCCGACTCCGACTCCGACTCCGACTCCGACTCCCACCCCTGAACCTGAACCTGATGGACCCAATCCAACTCTTTGTGTCCTGACCAATTGCACCAAGTTGAATATTGTTCCCACTGACCAAACGCCCAATTGGGTTCAGGTTCCCACTGCAACGCTGGATTTCACCCCTACTCCAGAGGAAGGCTTCACCCGCGAGTATGAAAGTTATTTGGGACTGCCCCCCACTCGCCCCCGATCCCTCGATGAGTTAAAGGAGATTGCCCTGCAAATTGAACGAGAAACTGGGGCTAAACCTGCGTTTATCTATATCAGCTTTACACCGGCGGAAATTCCACCGAAAATCACCGTCCAAACCAAATCGCTGAACTTCTCGGAGGTGAGCCAGAAACCCCCCACCGATCAGCTAGAGGTGGTAATGGTCACTGCCAGAGGCAACCCGGTTCGCAAACGCATTCCTGAGGCAACGCGGGAGAAGGTGATGGCAGTCGTTCAGCAGTTTCGTAACGAGGTTTCTGACCCCCGGAAAACCCGTGGCAAAACTTATCTAAAACCCGCCCAGCAACTTTATAAGTGGATGATTGCTCCCCTGCAAGCCGACTTGGAAGAGCAGGGCATTGATAACCTGGTGTTTATGATGGAGGCGGGACTGCGATCGCTCCCCGTTGCCGCCCTCCACAGTGGGCAGGGTTTTCTGATTGAACAGTACAGCATGGGCACTATGCCCAGCCTCAGCCTTACCGATACCCGCTACCAGGACATTAAAGGGTCTCAAATCCTCGGCTTAGGAATTTCTGAAAGTACCCAGGGGCAACCTCCCCTGCCTGCCGTCCCCCTGGAAATGACAGAGGTCAACCAGTTTTGGGCAGGTCGGTTAGTGTTTAACACCAACGCCACCTTGGGTAATCTGGTCGCCTTTAGACAGCAGCAGCCCTATGGCATCATCCACCTGGCAACCCATGCCGACTTCCAGCCCGGTGTCGTCAGCAACTCCTACATTCAACTGTGGGAAGACAAACTTCGCCTGGATCAGGTACGCAACCTGGGCTGGAACAATCCCCAGGTTGAATTGCTGGTTCTGAGTGCCTGTGCCACCGCCCTGGGCGATCGCGAAGCAGAACTGGGCTTTGGCGGGTTGGCAGTGCAGACTGGGGTTAAAACCGCCGTAGCCAGTCTCTGGTACGTCAGCGATGCTGCAACCGCTGCCCTGATGACCGGGTTCTACCGAGACTTACGGACCACCCGCATCAAAGCCGAGGCGCTCCAGAAAGCCCAATTGGCTATGGCAAAAGGGCAAGTCTTTGTAGAAGACAACCGTCTCCAGGGTGTCGGCATGGGCAACGGCATTCCCTTACCGGAGGGAATTACCGTGCGCGATCGCGAACTGTCCCATCCCTACTACTGGTCAGCCTTCACCATTATCGGTAGCCCCTGGTAAGGCAAAAACTAAAGGCTGAAGAATCAATTCCTTCAGCCTTCAGCCTTTCCTAATACCCCGTAGCTGCCAGGTCTAGCTGGTGTAAATAGCGCACCCGTTCTATCGCTGTCCACCAGCTTCCATCTTGATAAAGATGGAGCAGTCTGAAACCTGGGTGCTCATCTCCCAGGGCAAAATCTTCACTTCCAGGCTCAAATTGAATGCAGGTGGATGGTGTCCCCAAATACTGTACTCCCCGTCGCTGTTGACTAAACTCCTGGTGAATATGCCCAAATAGCACCAGCTTTACCTGGGGATGGCGATCGATAACAGAAAACAGATCATCAGGATTTTTCAACGTACTACCATCCAGCCAATTCGACCCCACCATAAACGGTGGATGGTGAAACCCCACCAGCGTTGGGCAATCACCAATCAACTGCAACTGCTTATCCAGCCAATTGAGGGTCTCAACCGTTAGGTACCCATGAACACAGCCTGGAACCTGTGAGTTCAGCAACAGAAAATGCCATCCTCCATGGTGAAATGACTTTTGGGGAGAAATCACTTCACTAGATAAAACCTGCTCCATTGCAGGCAAAGAATCATGATTACCCGGCAACCAATAGGTGGGAATTCCCAAAGATGTCAGCAAGTTCCGCAATATTTCGTAGGACTCTGGCTTACCATCTTGCGATAGGTCTCCCGTAAGTAAGAGCAGGTCTGGTCGAGGGTCAAGCGCCATGATTTGGTTTAAGACTGCTTGACAGGAATCCACAGTAGGCAACCCCAACAACTGCTGACTTTGATCAGCAAACAGGTGAATATCTGTGATTTGAGCAACACGCAAAGGAGGAAGCAAAGTCATAGCAGTTGGTTGAGCGGATTCAAACGACCCTTCTGCAAAAATAGGAATGCATATCTACGTAAGAGTCAGATACTTTTACACAAGCAAGCAGAATTTTCTGAATAAAGGCGCATTAGTTAACTAAGAATTATTCTGGGCTAAAACGGTAGATAGCAAACTCCATAAATCATTACTTTATCTTGATATAAATCTTCTATGTGCGATCCATCACAATAGAACCTGTGATCTTGATCACACTTAATCTGCCCAAAAGGCGATCGCACGGCTTGGAACGAAGATCAATTAGAACAAATTGCTCATGCAAGCCTACCACCACTTAAGGTTTGAAGTCATTCAACAAAGCCATCTTTCAAAGTTGTCCCAAATAAGTGAGTAAGCATGGGCAAAATTTGATATATTTTAGTTTCTGAGCAATCTGAACTACGGCGGCATAGCCAAGTGGTAAGGCAAGGGTCTGCAAAACCCTCATCCCCCAGTTCGAATCTGGGTGCCGCCTTCGATAATTGTAGAGCGAAGGAATAAGTGTCCGTAGCGAAGGATTGCATGTCACAGCGAAGGATTTTATGTCCAAACCGAAGGATTGCATGTCACGATAGCGAAGGATTGCGTGTCAATTCGCAGGGTATGCGAAGAAATACATGTCAATTCGTGAAAGGCGGCGAAGAATTGTATGTCAATTCGTGAGAGACAGCGAAGGAATACGTGTCAATTTGTATATGACAGCGAAGGGATACGTGTCAATTCTGAAGACCTATTTCTTCCTACTTTTTCAAAATTTTAGCTTACTCCTGAGATAGGTCTTGCCTTATGGCAAGCAAAAGGGTTTGCCTATCTTTCACAATACTTGTAGGGGAAGGGAAAGAGGCAGGGGTCTGCAAATATTTGAGTGATCCGAAGCGATCGCTACAAGGAGCAGAGTCTTACTACTACAGAAAAGTTAGAATGACTGAGGAACACGAAGCGATCGCAACTAGGTCTCAAGAGACAGGTGAGATCGGCATATCCTACTGAAAACTAAAGTCGTTTGTTTCTTAGCTAACCCAAACTTGGCGAAATAGTTCGACTCTAACTTAAGCATTGGGATCGTCACGCTTCGTCTTTCAACTTCCCGTAGGCACCTAATGAAATAGCAAAATGTGCCCTCAAATTACCCGTACCTGTAGAGGTGATCGTGCCTTCTCGACACTGGGATTGCCTCGTCAATTACAGTAGGGTCTTTTAACTTACCCGTACCCATAAAGGCAATCGTGCCGCGTTTTGAATGCATGGTTCCAGGAAGGATGTTCCTTTCAACTTACCCGTACCCATAAAGGCGATCGTGCCTCCGTGGTCTAAAACCTTTCATCAGTTTGGGTTTTATCAACAGTTTGACCAAAGGTACTATGCAGCGTTCTAGAGAAATTAGAATAGTCTGGATTGAAGACTTACTTATGCTGCTTAACCTTTGAACTGATGAGGGTTCTAGCCTTTTGGCAAAGGTGCCGAGGTTTTGCACCCCGCTTTGGTTTGCCAAAAATTAGGGGAAGTCCGCTGGTTTCATTGGCGATTTAGCCTGCCACGTATCTTCGCCAAACCTGGTCTGATACACAATCTTGCTGTACTGCCAGACAAACGTTAGCTTGCCATAAACAGTAGAGAATCGCGAACTCACAGCGCTGAATTGTCTCCTTGTGGTCGTGAGTAAGCGGGCAGTGCCAGGGACGGAAAGCAATGAAACTGTCCCATTTCCAGAACTCGCATCGTAATGACGCTAGTCAGGTTCGTGCGCTGATACTAATGTACCAAGAAATCGCAAAAACTTCAATGCTAAGCAGATTTTTTAGAACGAGATTTTTTTGGTTTAGCTTTATCCTTGTATGCCTCGATCGCCATCAGTTTGCCCTGTTCCTGAGAACTGCCTTGAATCGGTTGCCGCCCAGTCATTACTAAAATTCCTTCCTGCTCGGCCTGATTGGTGATGTATGTAGTCAGGCGTCCGTAACTCCACGAGTGGTTCTTCTCATTCTGAGCTTTTGCAAACTTCTTCTCAATACCTTTCCATCCGCCACACTCACGTTCTGCAAATGCGGCAATTTCAGCCTGCTTTCGTCGTCTGTAATCATTCATGTCAGGTAAAACAATACAACCTGACAGATGCTTCTTGGCAAAATCAATTACAGCATTTGCAATGCGTTTATCGATCGTGTCACCCAAATTGGATTCCCCAAATTGGTCATTGGCACCTCGTTTCTGGTTCTGAGTACGACGGCGTGAGTTGAGTTGCCGTTCAAACTGTCTCGGTTTGACTAGTTCATAGTCCTTACCAAGTAATGCTTCGAGACCCCGACATTCCAGAATCTTGCCTGAAATCGCATCTGAGATCGTTGTGGTCACCAAGCCACTTGAACCAAGCGCAACACCAGTAACAATATGAGGTTGTCCAGCATAGAGGGGTTTACTGGTCCGCTCATAGTTATTGTCATAACTCTCCAGTCGTCTCAGAGTTCCAGATTGACGACTGTGACGGTCCTTACGGGTTTTCGTTGATTCACCCTTCCCTTCTAATTCGGCAATATTCTTTTCTAAGGTTTGGATTGATTTAGCAGTGGATTTCTTTTGCTTCTCAATGTCAATCTCGGTTCCCTCTTTACTTAAATACCGGGTTTCTATGGTGCAATGTAAGAATAGCTGATACCGATTCCAGGGAAATTCTGGGTCATAGAACTCCGGAGCGAGTGTACTATCAGACTCAGTGCTAGCGACCAGTCCTTCGCGCTTTGCTCGCTTCTTTGCAGCTTTTCGGCGACGTACAATTCTGTTTTCGTTTTTCTTGTACTCCCTCCAAATCAACGTTGCCGATCGCACCAAAAATAGAGCGGACGTATTTTCGTCTGTATTGTCGTTATATTTTTTGCGCTCTTTTAGAGCCTGCCAAACAGCATGAATATGACGGTAATCACCAGCGACTTCAAAAGCATATTTCTCGTCAAAGCTTTTGAAACAGACGCAAACTCGCTTTCGAGGTTCGGTGTTGGAACTCTCTTTCTCAGCTTGCAAGTTCTTGGCTCTTAACTCCTCAGCCTCAGTATCCCTGGAGTTCTCTTCTTCTGCCTGTAAATCTTCTATCTGAAATCTTGCAGGCTCAGCCCAGATGAAGTCATCACTACTTTCAAACAGAATTGGATGGGGCATGAGAGTTTGTTTCTTGAGTAATGCTGATTCTATTGAATTCCACTCATTCTCATCTTCTATAACGCCAATTGATGCAATTTCATCCAGAATGTCCTTCCCCACCCACGGGCGTCCCTTCGGTAAACGGCTTTGCAACTGTTTTTGGAGGGCCTCAATTTCTTTTTTCTTGCTATGAATGCGATCGCTCAGTTTTTTGATATCCTTTTCGGTTTCATCACTTTTGATTTCAAATCTGTTTTTGATCAGGTATGCAACTGCACACTTCTCAAGTAAATCTTCTGTTGCACGGCTGACTGCCTGACAGAAATAGATGAAAGCCAATAGGGATGGGATGTATAGAGAAGGGTAGAGAGACATGAGAGGCTGGAGTTACCACACAACAGCGATCTACTATGTCATCCTCTACCCAACTGTATGGTCAATTATTCGGCTTCCTGCGTCAATATTGCCGTGCTCAAGATTTACGTCACCTGAAAGCATTGGCATGGATGGTGAGTGCTTTACTCTATAGCGGACAACTCAGTTTACCTGCTTGGGAACCCTATGTGCCGAGTCGGGCAACCCAAGCACAAAGTGTAGAACGGCGATGGCGACGGTGGCTGGGGAATGCACGAGTGCGGGTCAGCCATCTGTATCTGCCCTTAGTGATGGCGGCACTGAGTGGATGGAGTCATCATCGTCTGTATCTTGCTTTGGACACGACCGTCTTGTGGGACAGATATTGCATGATTCACCTGTCTGTTGTGTGTTGTGGGCGTGCCGTGCCCTTGCTATGGCGAGTCCTGGAGCATGGCAGTGCGACCGTTGCCTTTGAGGCGTATCAACCGTTGCTGCGAAAAGCTCGGTGGTTGTTGCGACAGCACCCCGATGTGATGTTGTTGGCAGACCGGGGATTTGCCAATCATGAGTTGATGGGGTGGTTACAAGCGAGTCGGTGGCACTACTGCTTACGCTTACCCTGTGATGTTCTGCTCCATGGTGCCAGCAAGTACCCCAGGATCGTTGGCAGTTTATATCCACCTCTGGGAGAAGCTCGCTTGTACCGCCAAGTGCGGTTATGGGCAGATGGAGTCTACCGTTGTAATCTAGTCGTGGCAACCGTTAAAGGAGCCAAAGAATCCTGGGCAGTCGTCACCGATGAGCCTCCCTCGTTGCAAACCTTATGGCAATATGCGCTGCGGTTTCGAGTCGAAGAATTGTTTTTGGATAGCAAGTCAGGGGCGTTTGAGTTAGAAGATTCTCGCTTACGTTGTGAAGCCGCTTTGGAACGTCTCTATCTGGTGGCAGCATTCGCTCTGCTCTATGCCACCGCACTGGGAATGTCGGTGCAAATCGCGGGTTTGCGTCAGCAGGTTGACCCGCACTGGCGGCGTGGCATTAGCTATCTCAAAATTGGTCTGAGGTGGTTGAAAGGGGTGGTTCACAAAGGACGGAATCTGCTCACTCCAGTTCCACTACTGCCGAAAGACCCGCAACCTGTGTTTGCCTCGAAACGGGCAGAGCGAGAGTTCTACGACGAAATTTGGTTTTCTCGTGTTCGGTCATTAACCTGTAAAACCTGATGTGCTTGGAATTTACCGAGATGTGTCAGGCAGACAGATTTTATTGAGGCTGAAATCCCGTAGGTTAGCGATGAACAGCACGCTTATTGATGTTGTTGCCTGGATTTGCAGCAGGGATAGACAGGTTTTGTGTGCCCGGACAAGGGGCAACGATGTGTTCTATCTACCTGATGGAAAGCGGGAGAAGGGCGAATCTGACTGGGAAGCATTGCGCCGAGAGGTTCAGGAAGAACTCAATGTCAGACTGATTGCTTAGACCTTGACTGAGTTGATAGTCGTCCAAGAAGTTGCTCATGGCTACACAGCGTCAACTCAGGTGACGATGCGCTGCTTTGAAGCGGACTACACAGGTGAAATCATGGCAAACTCTGAGATCGAAGCGATTTTGTGGCTACGGTACAGGGATTTAGACCAATGCGCTCCAGCCACTCAACGGGTACTCCAGTATTTGTATCAGCAGCAGTGGATTGATTAGGTGCGATTGTCGCGTAAGGGGGAACTGCTTCGCACCGCCCACAATAAATCGCTACTCTCCAGCATCCGTTGTTTCGACCAGCACTAGCTCTATATTCGGATAACGGTTTACCGCGTCTACCAACCAGTCAAAAACCGTTGGTCCCTGTCTTCTTAGGGCTGCTCGTAGTGCCCAGGCAGTTTTAATTAACGAAGTCGGAGGGCAATCCCGCAACTGTTTCAGCAATTGGCGAACAGTGTCGTCATAGCCTAAAGCTGCTCTCGCACAGCCTACTTCTCGCCATACCAATCGGAACGAATCAGGTAAGTACCCGTAATCACCCCGGAGTACCGCTTGGAAACCATCGAGGTTCTCATCCCAGGGTTGCCCCACCAGCAAGACTTGTCCGACTTCTTTGCAAAACGCCTCAAGGGTTGTGGTGCGACGACCATCCAGAATATACTCTGGTTTCAATTCTTTGGCTGTATGCAACAGCCAGTCTTCCTTTTTCCAACTCAAATGTTTGTTCTACACATAATTCATTTTTGAATATAACCTCTTCAGAACTGACTAAGTTCATTCCCAATCGTGTTAGAAGGTTAATTGATGGATAATTGCGACTATCTGTGATGCCAATAACTTTAGTAATATTTCCAGGCTCAAATAATGAGCGAAGCAAAGCTTGAACCGCTTCTCTCGCGTAGCCCTTACATTGTTCTTCTCGATGTAGCGTAAAACCAATTTCTACCGTTGTTGCATCGTGTTCACTCACCTGTATCCCAATGTCACCGATTAGCTGATTAGATTGTTGAAGGGCGATCGCAATTTGAAACCACTCCCCTGGAATTCCAATGGGGGCAGTACTCATTTCATGGATAAACGCGATCGCCTCCCTCTCTGATAGCATTGACCAACTCTGAAATCGGGCAACAACCGGATCATGGCGGTAGGCAAGGAAGCGATCGAGATCAGCTTCAGTAAAGCGCCTCAGTGTCAGTCGTTCAGTTTGTTGAGGAAGAAAGTGTGCTGGAAATGGCATGGCTTCTCTTCAGCATTTTGCTGGCTAGGGGTACACGACGCGAAAGCGTTCGCAAACCAGCGGCATTTGAGGAGTGGGCTGCTTACCGATTTGAGGTAGCACTCGTGAAAAATACTTCCAATGTTCCTCTCGCCAGGATTTCAGAGAGCGGTCATATTCGCCCTCCTCATAGGCAAACTGTGCGTCCACCTCATCAAATGCTCGGAGTGTTACTTCTGTCGTTTCAATAATGCAAAGGGGGCGATCGCTGCCATCCAGCACAATTGTTTTAGCCCCGACTTTGGGAAGTTCGCTTCCCTCTGCTTCCCATTCCCATACGGTTGAACACGTTGCCGTTTTGATGCCTTTGAGAATTAGATTTCCGAGTTCATTTGCCAGTGCGGGATAATCTCCAAATTGGTGTGCCTCATAGTTTTCATTACTCAAGGAAGCATTTGACCTTGTGGCGAGATAGGATTGCCAATATTGTTCTATATGTTCCTTGTTCATCAGACTTGTTGTCCCATGTGTGTTCATTCCCAAACTGGCTAAGCAATCCGTAAATCAGCCATGTCGGTCTCCGAGATAAATCGGCTCTAGTACTGTTTCCTGAACAACCCCATCCTGCCGTTCCACATGATAGGCTTTTGCATGGGGTTGAGAACTCACAATCTTCGCCAATGTTCCGTTGATGAAATGCAAGCCAACACCATCATCGGCGGCATACCCATCTGGCAGGAGTCCCTCTGTCACCATTTGATGATAGACAGGTCTGCGATTCGCCTCTCCATCGTAATGGGGACAATGGCTTCCTCGTAAGAATCCGAGACAGTTAAGTGGTTTCAGAACACCATTTCCAGGAAAATCACTCACACCGGATTCAAACCAGCATAAGGAACCTGCACTCAGACCGCATAGAATTGTTCCTCTCTCGCACGCTTCTTTCAAAAAGCGATCCAACTCCCACTCTCGCCAAAGGGCAACTAAGTTTCTGGTGTTCCCACCACCTACGTAAATAACGTCCTGTTCTAGGAGAAATCCCCGCAGGTCAAGCGTTTGCGGATTGAATAGGGAAAGGTGGCTCGGTCGGCAGGGGAATTTCAAGAAGGCAGAGTAGAACTTGACAATGTAGCGATCGCTGTCTCCACCTGCTGTTGGTAGAAAGCAGACCTTGGGCTGCGCTTTATTCACCAACCCAAGAATGTATTGATCCAGAAGAGGATTATCGGGTTCCATGGAGAAACCACCGCCACCCATTGCCACAATATGCGTTTCTGTAGGCGATGCGGACATTTAGCTCTTACCTCAATTGCTACAATTAGCCGACCATTCAGTTCCTATTGTAGAGAGCGATCTTAGCGAGTCGTTGTCAGGTTTAGGCTATGGGTTGCAGATTCATCATGACAAGGCATAAAACCAAGTGATTGATAGAACTGAGCCGCCATAGGATTCGTTGTGCGAACGTGGAGCCGATCGAAGCTGAGCTTTGCGACTTCGATAACCTGATGAACCAATGTTCGCCCAATTCCCTGACGGCGGTTGTCCTGTATGACGTATAACCGTCGAACTCGTCCAATTTGGCTGGAGTCAGTGTAGGGATCATGATTTAACCCACAAACGCCAAGAATGAGATTGCCTTGCCTTGCAATGAACAATGCTTCTCCTGGGCGATCGAAGCGATTGATGCCTGTTTCCCAGTCAGTAACAAGGCGATCGATGGCACGAAAGCCAACCATCTTGCTCTCTGCCAGCATTTCGGTGAACCCTTGTATGGGCAAATGTCGAATGCTCTGAACCTCTACCATTTAATGAAGCCTCGCCTGTGGGTTTATCAGTACAATCAATGGCTGAAAGGGGATTTCCAGCTTAAACAGAGGAAGAATATGGTTCACCAGGAATACATTAGCCTGCCGACGAAGGGACACGGAGATATGCATGATTTAACTGAACAGATAAGTAAAATTGTCCAAAAAGCAGGCATCCGAACGGGAATGGTGAATGTGTTTAACGTGGGCAGTACAGGCGCAATTGGTGCCATTGAATTTGAACCAGGATTACAGCGAGACCTCCCCCAACTGTTGAACAAGCTGATTCCACCCAGTCGAGACTATGGGCATGAGCAAACCTGGCATGATGGCAACGGACACTCCCATCTCCAGGCAACCTGGCTTGGACCATCCCTGACCGTACCCATTGAGCAGGGCAAACTGGTTCTTGGAACATGGCAGCAGATTTTTCATCTGGAATGTGATGTCAAAGCCCGACAGCGCAAAGTGATGGTGACGGTCTACGGGGAGTAGTCCAGCCACCATCGGATGTTACAGATTGAGAAATTGAACACTCAAATCTTTCAAGGTAATTGTGAAGTGCTGTTGTTTTCCTGTTGCAACAAAAGAAACGATCGCTTCAGACGCTACAACCACCGTCAACATGACTAGATTACGTGCGAGAGGATAATCACAAACATCATCATTGACATCAGATGGAACTCGATAAATCTCATTCCAGATAACCTCTGCATAGTCAGCCGAAAGTCCAGAATGAAGGCACGGAATTCCAGTTTGGTCAGCGTAATCTTTCACAGCTTGGCGAGCGGTGCTGTTGTCGAATACATCAACAATCAATCTACTATCTTTGAGTAGTTGAGCAACATTTGCCGCAGTCAGTTCTTTGGTTTCAGCTTCTACCTTGGTCCCAATCGCCCGATACAAGTTATTCGCCAAAATCTTGGCTTTGAATGCACCGACATCTGAACGGTAGTAGGGCTGCGTGGAAAGGTTCCGTTCCTCAATGCGATCGCAATCAATCACCTTGAGCTTGCCAAAGCCAGCACGAGCTAGATTCTCAGCCAGGTTTGCGCCCAAAGCGCCTGTACCGCAAATCGTGACAGGAAACTCCTTCAGCTTTGCCATGACTGAATCCGTCCGGTAAAGCTGTTCGTGAAAAAAAATGCTCATTGTTTCACCACTCCCGGTGTTCCATCACACCCACTAACGATTGCAGGTCAAAATCGTGATCGCGTCCACTCAGACAAATTCCAGAACTCACCACAGTCAGATCATCTTTGGCGATCGCACTGGTATGACGAGTGCGATCCGCTGTTGTCCAATCCACAGTCCAGTAGTTTCCCCGATCCTGGAACTGCTGTAGTTCACCGCCACCGAGTTTAAGAGCCTGCCGCAGTCGCTTTTCATCCCGTTGGGGTTGGGCAAACCCTTCTATCTGCTGAGCCACTAACTCGTAAAGCGATCGCATTTCTGGAGTCATCCCCTTAAATTGCAATTCCTCAACGGGAGTCAGTTCTTTGAGAGCCGATTGCAAAGTATCAGTGGTCGCAGGATCAGCACGGCGATCGACTTCCTCAAACCAGCAGAAGTTGCCATTCCAGTAAGCAAGGATTTGCTCAAAGGCAATGCCTTCTGTCACCAAATGCACAACCACGGGTTTAACTGTCTTAAACCGT
This sequence comes from Kovacikia sp. CALU 1929, assembly GCF_056784235.1. Lineage (NCBI taxonomy): Bacteria > Bacillati > Cyanobacteriota > Cyanophyceae > Leptolyngbyales > Leptolyngbyaceae > Kovacikia > Kovacikia sp. CALU 1929. The sequence continues at coordinate 27,619 of NZ_JBXBCF010000060.1, read as the reverse complement.
CGCCGCATATCCGCTTCATTAATTGGATACGCTAGCCAACTTTGATTTTGTAAGCGATAAACTAACCGCAGTCGGATGGTCAGGAACGGCTGCAAGTAAGCAGTAATCTGAGACAGGTCTGCTTCTTCAAGCAGCATTGCCGTCTGTGCATCCACAGGCTGAAAAATACCCCATCCTTCAAACTGACGAGGTTTAGGAGTGAAGGTATAGAGCATCCCTGCTACCCGTGTGCGAACTCGTCCACCTTTGACACAAGGTGCGAGAAATTGGGTTGTTTGCAGTTGTGCTTCAGCACTGGCAATCTGGTTGAGTAGCTTGTGGATGTCAGTCATATTAATCTCCTGCGTGCAAGTTTTGAGAGCATTGCGCTTTCTCAGTTACTTGGGGCACTCCACTGGTGGGTTATGACACACTCTTTCAAGGATGGCTACTTCTAAGCCCACCTCCCAGGTTCTTCGCACTCCCCGTTCACAAGTGCCCACTGCTCGCAGTGGCACGTTTCCTCTCGTACTCGTATGTAGGCTCTACAGGTCGGGGCACGCAGGAGACTATGAAATGCTACCGCTTACCAGGCAAAAATTCCTGAACGCGGTTTAGCGGGAACTACTTTTGTGGCTCGGATGCACAGTTGGGCAATCAACTCGGTCGAGGTGACAGCACTTTGCAGTTGAGCAAAGTTGAGGGTATCTGCTTTGATTTGGGCGATCGCCAACACCTGATCAACACCGTCATCGCTCAACTTCATACCTGCTTTCAGGAAGTCGGTGCAGGGTCCCTGATGCCGTTGAGTGGGTGTGCGGCTACGCTTGCACCAGAAGTGACTGATGACATGGAAGACGTGCCCTTTGCCCCAATCAAAACTAACGGCAACGACAGGTGCACTGTGTCGTGATAGCAGGTCATGGCTTGCCGCCTCGATCGCCACCTTATCGGGATTGAGAATGGCGATCGGATGACTGCTGCCCTCCAACCACCACTGCGGGTCGGCTCCCAGTACCACCACATCAGACCACACGCTGTTCAAGCTTGGCTCTACTGAAATCACTTCATCTCCCGTTGCCCGTCCGGTAAACTTGACCATGCCAGGAAAAGCGGGTTCGATGAATCGTCCCAGTGCCCAGTCAGAACTGACCAACCACTTGCCTTCACTCACCCGCTGGCTGAGATGTTCAATCAGTGCTTTGTCGTAACTACTGGAGCAGTTCACAAAGATGATTTGAGCATCCAGTTTTGATGCATCTGGGTTTATAGCACAGGGAACTTTCAGACACGCCAGAATGTCTTCGACGCGATCGAAACTGCCTGCATACACGGCGACATCCTGTTTTCGCAGCTTGTTCAATACGTGCAGGTCTTCAGGTCGCTGCTCGGCAAGACGCTGACGAACGGCGATCGCCGCCACCTCATACGCTTTCTTCATGTCGCTCATTACAATCACCTCCTGAGTTGAGCGATTATTGAAAATTTGCTCTATTTGATAATTAAGAATCACTAGTCATGCGATCAGTAAACATACGTATTAATCCAATGTAAGTACCAGGGATCTTGAATATATTCATTTACTTTGGTTCTGATTTTTGAATCTTGATTCAAGTTTTCTGAAATTAGGGAAGCTAGCAATACCAAGTACTTTGCTAATGGATAAGGGTTTTGTTTGGTAGCAGGAAATAAATATGCTGACACTTGAGATGGCAATTTTTCTAGAGTTGATAGATACTTTATACTTGCAGCAACCGAGGCAGAGTCTTCTAAGCCAGAAGTGATTTCGTCAAACAATAACTTATTGAAAAGATCTTCCTTATAAAAGGCTATTCTTGGAAATACGCAACAAACTTGTCTGCGTAAAAATGGATCATGACTCCAAGAGGATTTGGTGCTTTGTATAAAACTAGCAATTTGGCTTGGCTTACTATATTTGGCAAAAAACCACAACTTACAGTAGTATTCAAAAGGAGATTCTATCTTTTCAAGCCTTAAATAGACTCTTTCAAGAAAAACTTTTCCCAATTCGTTATAGGGTATAGCCCAATCAGTAGACAACTTGATGAGATAGAAAAGGGTTACGTCATCATATATTGGTGCCTTTTCTAATATATCCAGAAATATTCTTGCAGTTTCTTCTGTAAATCCAATTGAACCCAGATAATAAACAACATTATTTCTTATATCCGGGCAATTAAGGAATAAATCTTTTACGTCTGACAGTATGAAAGTCGCTTTGATTTTACCTGCTATTGTCAAAAACCTTTTTGTAACTTTATCCCAATTTTTTAGATTTCTATGTTTTTGGTGCTCGATAAATCTTTGATGGAGTTCAACAATGGTTTCCTCTTCTAGATCTTCAATATTTGATTCAATCAAGTTTAAGTACTCATTTTCATTAACTAGAAAATGTTTTTCAACTTCTTCAAAAGTGTAGATGGCAGTTTTTCCTAAATTTAATGCTAATCCTCTACTCTTTAAAACATCATTTACCTCTCCAAAGATTCTATAAGCTTCTTCAGTAGAATTGGCTCCAAAATTTATATCATCCATCCAACGGACAAAACTACCATTCGTTCGAGAATCCAAAACTTCATCAACCTCAAATAGTAATGAGTGGGCTAACAATCTTGGAGCTTCTAAACCAATTGTGGGTAGTCCTTTTAGGGATGAAGGTAGATAATCTGGGCACCATGAAAGTTGCTCAATTATATTAAAAAGAAGATCCAAAATTACTTCTGGCACTTGAGCACGACTAGACACTACGTGCCGTAACTCACGAAGTCCTATATTGTCATAGTAATTTGTAAGATCAGTAACGGCTAAGAAGCTGCGATCTTCTCTAAAGTTCCAAATCTTTTTCTGAAAATTCTTCCATTTTTCTAGCCATGTTAGGTAAATATCACCTCCTAGCTGATGTGGAAGTCTAAGAGAATGTTTGTCCCTTGAGTAATAGGCTTGTTTTGTCGGCTGTGACTGTATTAGTTTCTCTGCCAAGCTTTTTTCAACAATCGTTTGCAAAACTAGTGCATCTGATGGTGAAGGTAGCATCATGTGCCTACATACACCATACTTTTTCTCTAATTTGTAAATTAGTGGTGTTTTTGCACGGTACTGCCCATTTAGAATCTGTTCTTGAATAAGGGCAGACTGTTCTTCTATGTTAAGGTTGAAATCATAGTAGTCATGTAAATCTAAAATTTCTTGGGAACGTAGTTGTTGGCGAACAATATTTCGCCAAGTACTAACCAAAGTTTTTTCACCAAAAACTTCCTTTAAAGCCTTTGATCGCTGAATGTGGAACCTAGCAGTAATTTTCACACGTCGAAGAAATTTGTTTGATTTCCCTAACCTAACTTAAATCTTCTGGTATGACGAGTGTGCCAAACTTCTGACACACTCGCTGAAGACTACCTTTGCCGTATGGGTAGTGGTGTATCCAGAATCTCCATCAGCAGATCCAGACGAGAAGGTCGCGTCAACAGTGGAACCAGGTTGGGCAAGCTGTAGTAGTCTCCTGCGAAGGTAAACGTTTCCACAGGTGCTTGCTGTCCCTTTAGTTGGCTCTCTAACCAGTTGCAGTAACCCCCTACGCGGACAATCACCACGTTAGGCATGGTCGCAAACTCCCGGCAGTAGGTCTTGTAAACCTCACCGAAGTAGGGAGCTGCGTTCTCACCTTCATCCGTCACGACAATGATTTGATCTACAATCTGCCGCTTCTTCCGCATCGCTTCCAGAGGCGCACCGATGCTCGTACCGCCACCAGCCTTGATGTGCTGGAATGCCCGCTCCCAGTCGGTCAACTCCTTGCCCTGCGCGGTCACAGGATAGGGAATATTGTCGAAGGCATAAACAAACAGATCTGCCTGGGTTATGCCAGAGATCAGGGCAGCGAGTCGCTTCCCAAGCTCGATCGCATTCTCCATCGAACCCGACTTGTCCACGAGCAAAGCAGTGGGACGGGTAATGACACCACGCCGCTTTACCTGCTCATTGGTCACCTTCTCCAACCGGGCAAGGGTATCCTCATCGAGATCCGCCGCATCGGCTGCAACTTGCGCCTTGAATGCCGCAACCCGCGCACTCTTGGATGCCTCGTCCAGCTTGCCATCGATCAACGCCTTCACCTCTGGGTGATCCATTGCCCCTCTTGCCTTGAGTGACTTGAGGTTGTTGATCACTTCCTGGGGAGTCATGCTGTTGATTAATGCCACCAGAACTGTGGGAGTCAGTTGCTTGATCGCACCTATCGCGATCGCATAGGGCAACTTGAACTCGACAATCAACCGTGCCTGTTCTGCGGCACTTTCAGCCTTGGCAAGCTGCTTCAGCACCTCTGCCAGCGAACCCACCGGAGGCTGGTCACGGAACAGAATCGCATTTGCCCGCTCGTCAGGCTTGATGTGCAACGAGGCATACAGGTGCTTCATTGCTTTGCGTCCCCGTAGTGCGGCGCGATCGAACAGGGCAGGGTTGCTTTCCCGCGCTTTCAGATACCGCTGCACCGCAGTCCGAGCAGAACGGGGTAGCTTGTTGCGGTGCTGCTTCATGAAATCCACCACGCGAGCCACTTGATAAGGGGGAAACTCTTGCAGCATGACGAAACCAGCATCACGGTGCTCTACCAGATCGCTAGTCAGCAGGTGAGCGACGAACACTTCCTTGTGGTCACGCACATCGCCATTGCGCTGATACCAGACTGCCAGGTGTCCATAAAAGATTGGGTCAAGTTCAACGATCAGTTTGTGGATTTCTGCCACTTGCTCTAGCTTGCGGTGAGGTGTAGTCAGCAAGCTGTTGAGCATTTCCAGGCGCAAATCGCGTTCAGTGTTGTTCATGGGAACCTCCTCTTATTGTGGATGAATGAGGAGGCAGATGTTGCACGCAACGGTGAAGAGTCACCGCGCAAGTGACAAAAGCTTGGCTGAAGGTGTTATTCCTTCAGTTTTGCCTGCTATCGGTCTCAGGCTTGCAGCGTATCCCTCCAGATACGCACCTTTGTTTGGTGGAGAGTATGTAAGCTTCTATGATTAGGGCGCGGCAACAACTGCCAGTAAAAGTGAAAATGGATGAGGCTATTGCCTAAAAGTAGTGGCTGCGTAAACTACCGTCATACCTGCCGCTATTACGGCAACATCGTTTGAAAGGAACGTCCAGAACCACAGGGACACAAATCGTTGTTACCCAGCTTTTCTTGCAGTTCCTTATCACCGTGAACGATGCGATGTCCTCGTTTGACAGCAGTTTCTGATGGATACCCTCGACGACGTTTGCTAGAGGGTTCAAAAGCAGAACGCTTGCAAGTCGTTGAGATCCTCTAAATCGTTATCTAGATTGGTGTTATGAGAGTTATTTCGCTTCATTGCTCTCACCTCCAGTTTTGATATTTTCATTGACAGTATCAATCTCTTTCTCAGATTTTAGAGACTGGTTTTGTATGCCCTTTTGAGAGTTGGTCTGCCTGACGAGTCGTTTCAGGAAGACGATACTTGGGCGCACATTTCAGAACAAAATCGATCGCACTGTTCAAACTAATCCGATGTCCAACAGAGACGTAAACAGGTTTGATGTTTAGCTGTGTGCGAACGATCGCTCCAATCACTTCCCCGTTATCTCGAATCGGTTGCCATGCACCTCGCTGCTCTGCGAGGGATTCATGCTCTCCCAGATAGGGCGTTTTTGCCACACCAATCGACGGTAGACCACTGACAATACCAAAATGACAGGCAAAACCAAAGCGACGGGGGTGAATATAACCATTGCCATCACACAGCAACAAATCTGGTTTCGTTTTCAATTCTGCCAACGCCTCCATCACCACCGGAACTTCCCGGAATGCCAGCAAGCCTGGAACATAGGGAAAGGTTGTGGGACGGCGAATCACCACCGATTCCTGAAGTGCCAGGTCTGGAAATCGCAGAACGGCGATCGCTGCACAAGCAACGCTGTCATCCTCTTCAAATCCCACATCAACTCCGGCAACGGTTTTCACGGCACCAAAGTCATCCTCCATCACCACCCGTGACCGTAACTCCTGCTGAAGAGCGATCGCTGCCTCTGGAGTAGCTGTCTGGGTTAAGGTCAGCAAAGGATGATGCATCAGAAAACCTTCCATCTGGAGTGAAAGCTTAAATTGAAGAATGAACTGAATTTAGCACTGAAATAAATCACTTCATGCAAGTCAAAAAAACAGTTGGATCATACACAGGATTTGAACCTGTAACCAATCGCTTATAAGGCGACTGCTCTACCATTGAGCAAGTATGTAAGCTTTTTTAGTCAGGGCACGAAGTGCAGATTGAGTTTGCGATTCCACACAAGTTAGAAAAGTGGTTAATACATTCAGATGCTCTACTCATTGAGCTATCACCCCAACCGGAGTCAGCAGGAGTCGAACCTACAACCTTCTGATCCCTGAATATCTAAGCTTTTCAAGTCAGGGCGCGGAATTGAATGATTAGCCGTAAACCGCTTCAGGGCGAATGATCAGATCACCACTTGGACGGCGATCGATCACATAAGCAGAGAGCCGAGTGGCGTTGACATCCAAGTGTCTGGAAACTTGTTCTTTAACAGCCACATCACTCATACCTGTGGTAATTCCTAGCTGAGTTTCTGTAATGTCTAAGGAGCGTCCTTCAAATCGAATATGCACCATCACTATCACCTCTTGCTTATCGATAAAACAACGGAAGGAGGAGGAGTCGAACCTCGATAGCGTGACACTATCCTCTGGTCTTCCAAGCCAGTTGCCGTCCACACAGCCGCACCTTCCAGAGAGCGGAAACTGGAGGAATCGAACCTCTACAGCATGAACTGTACGCCTGTTTACCCTGCGGGAAGCAAGCTACGAGGCAGGTTGCTGACCTTCAGCCGCAGTTTCCAATTGGGGTGACTGACGAGAGTCGAACGCGCTAACACTGGTGTCACAAACCAGCCCCTCCACCACTTCGGGTTCAGTCACAGTGGAGCCAAGGGGACTTGAACCCCTAACCTCCTGTTTGCAAGACAGGCGCTCTAGCCAGTTGAGCTATGGTCCCATTTGATGGATCTGGTCGGAGTCGAACCGACATTTCCTGGGTGAGCAATGTGCTCTTTTCATGCAAGTTTATAAAGCTCATTTAACTTTGTGCCCTCCCACCCTCCAACCAACACGGGCACACATCAACTAACCATCCAAAGGTGATGATATAGGAAGTATGTAGGCTTTACAGATTAGGACACGAAACCCAGACGCTCTGACCATTAAGCTACAGACTCATGTTTGGTGGATTCTGGTCGGATTTGAACCGACATCTTTCTGCTTGCAAGGCAGACGCTTTCCCAGTTAAGCTACAGACCCAAGGTTAGTCATTCGTCACGCGTCATTAGCGCTGATAGGACAGATGACAAACGTGGCAGGAGTGGTAGGACTCAAACCTACACCAGCCGATTTAGAAGATCGGTGCTCTGTTCAATTGAGCTACACTCCCACGGTTTGGTAGTCCTGGCAGGATTTGAACCTGCAACCCTCTGTTTGTAAGACAGATGCTCCACCGTTGAGCTACAGGACTACGAGAGCGGATGATGGGACTCGAACCCATGCGCTGAGTGTGGCGCACTCAGATGCTTGCCGCTACATCACACCCGCATTTTTTGGAGCGAAAGACGAGACTCGAACTCGTGTCTCCTGGTTGGAAGCCAGGGATGCTTGCCGCTGCACCACATTCGCATTCTGGGGCTGGTGACAGGATTTGAACCTGCAACCTTTCGCTTACAAGGCGATTGCTCTTCCGACTGAGCTACACCAGCACAAGCAGATGGCGAGGCTTGAACTCGCGTCCAGGACATACCAAATCCTGATGCTGACCGACTGCACCACATCTGCATTTGGAGCAGGAGACGGGATTTGAACCCATACCACGAGCTTACGAGACCCGTATGCTTGCCACTTGCACCACACCTGCTCGGTGACGGGGGCGGGAATTGAACCCGCTGATGTAAAGGTTATGAGCCTTTCGAGCCGCCGTTGCTCCATCCCCGCAGTACCCCTGGCGAGACTCGAACTCGCAAGATTCCAGTTTTAAACCGGACACGTCTGCCAATTGCGTCACAGGGGCATCTTTGGTGGGCGCTGTAGGAGTTGAACCTACGTCAGTCTCCTTAAGAGGGAGGTGCATCACCGTTCTGCCAAACGCCCATTTTTTCGCTGCTCAACCAAAGGTTGAATTTGGTGGGTCGCCCAGGGGTTGAACCTGGATCTCTCCGCTTAAAAGGCGGCTGCATATCCGCTCTGCCAACGACCCAAATGAAATGGTCTGAGTGGTAGGGATTGAACCTACGACCTCCAGTTCCCCGAACTGGCGTGCTCCCACTGCACCACACTCAGATATGTGGTACACCGAGCAGGAGTCGAACCTGCTAATAACACGCTTATCGGGCGTGCACGTCCACCACTTCCGCCTTCGGTGCTTGGTACTCCTGGTGGGAATCGAACCCACAAAATCTAGATCCTCGGTCTAGAGCGTCTTCCCTTCCGCCACAGGAGCATCAGTACCCTTGGTGGGATTTGAACCCACAAAATCTGGTCTCTGAAGCCAGCACGTCTGCCAGTTCCGTCACAAGGGCAAATGTTTTTTGATTGTGTTGAGTGAAAGCAAAGCTTTCACTCAACACTCAGGTAAGGGCAAATGGTCGGGATGGTAGGATTTGAACCCACGACTCCTTGGTCCCAAACCAAGGCTTCTGACCACTGAATTACATCCCGATAGTTGGTACTGCTGGTGGGAGTCGAACCCACAACCTCTGGCTTCTAAGACCAGCACCTCTTCCAGTTGGGCTACAGCAGCATAGTTGGTCCTCCTGGCGGGATTTGAACCCGCACGTTGACTGGTTTTGAAACAGCCGCCTCTTCCGATTGGGCTACAGGAGTGAGAAATGGGAGGAATACAGGGGATTGACCCAGGCGACTGTTTACCTCCCAACTGCCCCGCCAGGGTTTGAACCTGGAATCTACGCTTTCAAAGAGCGGGATGTTGCCAGTTACACCACAGGGCAATGAATTGGATGCAGGAGTTGGGGTCGAACCAACCTCTCTCTGATTCAGAGTCAGAGCGACTTGCCAATCGTCCATCCTGCAATAAATGGCTGCCCCGGCAGGGATTGAACCTGCGACCGTTCGCTTAACAGGCGACCGCTACTGCCACTGAGCTACGGGGCAATGAGTGGGAAGTGACGGGATCGAACCGCCTTCTCGCCGTCTTCAGCGGCACGTGAGCACCAGCTTCACCAACTTCCCACAAGCGGAGAGCAGAGGAATCGAACCCCTAGCCCAAGGACTACCCTGGTTTTCAAGACCAGTTGCCGACCATTCAGCGGTGCCCTCCATGATTGGCGAGGACGGAGGGACTCAAACCCCCACTCTTCAGGTTCGTAATCTGAGATGTTGTTCAGTTACACCACGTCCTCAAAGGCGGAGAGCAGTGGACTCGAACCACAATTGTTCATCCATCTGTTTAGCAAACAGTGCCGATCGCCCGATCGATTTACTCTCCATAGATTTGGTAGGTCGGGCAGGAGTCGCACCTGCAACGCAAGCATCGGCTGTTTTACAGACAGTTGCCCACGCTGATAGGCGAGCCGACCCATGTTGAATTTGGCAGTGCCGACGGGAGTTGAACCCGCAAGCATCGACTTGAAAGATCGACGGCTTTACCAATTTGCCTACGGCACCAAACTTTGAGATTTCTACAGCGTGCAAGTTTGAGAAGCTGTTTTTTCAGCCTCCAAGTTGGCGGAGGCTGTAGGAGTCGAACCTACTTCGCTGTTCAAGCGAGTGACCAGTATGTAGGCTTCTCGGATGAGGGCACACCGTAGAACGCACAGACGAGGATTTGAACCTCGAACAACGGTTTTGGAGACCGTGATGTTGCCGTTACACCATCTGTGCATTGGTCGCAGTGGTGGGAGTCGAACCCACATATCCTCGGTTATGAGCCGAGTACCTTAGCCGTTAGGTGACACTGCAATGATTGGACTCCAGGGTGGGAATCGTTCGCGAAGCGTCTCCTTTGGAGAAACCCACGAATAGTCGGTTTTGCAGACCAACGCCTTCCCAATTGGCGACCTGGAGATAAATTTGCTGTGCAAGTTGAAGAAGCTGTTTTGGGTTGAACTACCTCGCCAGGTTTGGTGGCGAGGGCTGGAACTGCACCAGCAACCTATCGTGTTTCAAACGATCGTTCTACTGTATGTAGGCTTCTGACATCAGGGCACAGCAACGAGGATGACAGGGATCGAACCTGTGACCACTTGTCTCGGAAACAAGCACTCTGTCCATCTGAGTTACATCCTCATTGGGAGCCTTGACGGGAGTTGCACCCGCTTCTTTCTGGCTGAGAACCAAAACGACTTTTCTAATCGTCCACAAGGCTGCACGGCTTTTTCAGTTGTTGTTTAGTGCGAAGCACTAAACAACAACTAGTTGAAAGCTATACGGGGATGATGGGATTTGAACCCACGATCTTTCGCTCGACAGGCGACTGCTTTGAGCCACTAAGCTACACCCCCAAGGTGGCGATTCAATTTTCAAGGTTCAAGTTTGCTGATGAATCAGCAGGAATTAGAGAAAGCAACGCCGTTCCAGAGAATAGGTTTTCTGAAGTTGGCGGAGTGCTTGCGCGGACTGAGTGAAAGATGAATGTCCCTGATTGAATAAGTCGTCTTGAAGTGGCGTGGAAATGCCAGAAACATGAGTGGTTAAGAACTCTAAGAGCTTCAAGAAACCATTGTTTTTAGTAAGGGAGTGAGTGTTCATTGGATTCGCTCCTCTGTGTCTCATCTCATACTACAAACATAATACAAAATACTACAAGGCGTCAAGGGGGTACTACAACTTTTTTGAGATGGGAGAGAACGACTGTCAAAAAATCCTTGTATCGCTCTCTCCCAATGGACTTGACCCTTAGGCTGGAGAGGAAATGTGGACTTCACTCATCTGCCACAGCTTGTAGATGAAACGCTCAATTCGATCGCTCATCACCGTCAAGAACATCCCTTCATGAGCGTCCTTGTCCTCCGCAATCCAGCTTCCGCTGAGTCCGACTTCCACAAAGTCCTCATCTACAGCAATGAGGGTGACTACTGAGCCGTACTCCTGATGTAGTGCCATCTCTAGCACTTTCAGTTCGGGAATGTCAGCAGGCAGCAGAAAGGAAGCGCGACCGGGTTCGATATAGAGCGTTTTCCCTAATCGCACCGCCAGAAGCACGCGCTGGGCAATCAACAATTCGGGATTGGTCATGGTCCGCTCCATGTACAGCCCAACGTCGGTGTAGTTTAGCTTCAACATCGGTCATGCCTCCTTTCTGGCTTGAGGTCAGAGTTCAATAAGCTGCTGTTCTTTCCAAAACTGTTCAGCAAAGGCGATTGCTGGATGCATCGGTGCTTTGGGTTTGGTTCTCAGTACCATTGGGGTTTCATGTAAAAGGCGATCGCCTTTGCATGAATTGCACTTCTCACAGGCGGTCACTACGTTGTCCCAGGTGTGCGTTCCACCTTTTGAGCGAGGAATGACGTGATCCAGTGTCAAATGCTTGGTGCTGCCGCAGTACTGACAGGTGTGGTTGTCACGGCGAAAGACTTCCCGACGATTTACCGGAGGAACCTTCCAATGCCGCTCTGGATTGCCGCTCGTCAAACGAATGTGGTCAGGAATTTGTAGTACGACACTGGGAGAGCGAACTTCCCACTGCTGGGTACTGCTGAACTCTAAAGTCTCTGCCTGTCCAGTCACCAGGAGTACGATCGCCCGTTTAAGGTTGATTCGTGCCAGGGGCAGGTAGTTCTTAGAGAACACCACGACCTGGTTTTGGAGTATTGGAATTTTCTGTCGCTGTTCGGTCTGCATGAGTTTTCTCCTCAAAAAATAACCCCCGCCTCTGAACACCAGGAGCGGGGGTTGGGAAGTTAATATGGCTTTCCCTATGTCGGTGTCAGGATTGTCCTGCACCTCCCGCTGCTAGTGGATTGACCCGGATTGAGTCGTCCGGCGTTCGCGAAGCGTTCCGCAGGAATTGTGCTATCCATGCCTTCGCTGACGGATTTACCGCCGCTAAACCGATACGTCCCCTCAAACGCAAACAGCGCCGCTGCTCTACCCGAACAATGTTGGGGTCGAACATGGACGCTGGCTAATGTGGTGAGGATACGTATCATGGAAGGCTGTAGTATTTGTATTACAATTCTGGATGTCTACATACTACACTTGTAGTATTAGATTGTCCACCCTTAATTGAAATTCAGGATGTTCGGTTATGGATACACGTAAACGAGGTAGCACTTCGGAAATGCAGGTGACGAGTATCCGACTGGAACCAGAACTGAAGGAGCGATTGCGGGAAATCTCCGGAGAGCAGGGGTATCAAACCCTCATCCGAGATGTGCTCTGGCAGTTTGTAGAACAACAGGTGCGACCAGACGAGGTACGACATGATGGGAGTTGGCAATTACCCCCAAAGGAAAACGGCTTCACACTGCCCTCCTACCCCTCAACGTTTTCCATATCAGATATTCGAGCGACGTTTAGGGCGATCGCACAACAAGAACAGCGATGCGCCATTACAGGTCAACTGATCCGTCCACAACAACCCATGTGGTTGGGATTGACAATGACTGGAAATATGGTTCCTTTAAGTTTTGAAATGACTGGTTATGGAGAGTGAGGCAATCGCTCATAATCCCCACAATCACCCGATCGCAATATTTGGTCGTTGCTGTCTCAATATTCACCGTCAAGGCAGAACTGAACCAAACTCGCCCAGTAGGTCTGAAACACTGGCTCTATGGTCTTGAGATTGAGCCACTCGTTGGGAGCGTGAACATTACCACTTTCACAACCATAGGCATTAATGATGGGGATTCCCAACCGACTAATCACGTTACCAACACTGCCTGCACCATTCGCGACTAAAGGAAGATCCTGATCCACAATGTTGCTTCCTGAAATTGCTCTGTACTGCGCTGCATTTTTCCGCAAAATTTGAACAAACGGATGGTGAGGATTAGTCAGATAAGCGGGTTCAGATTGGAGCACTTCCAGCGCATACTGAAAATCGGGACTCGATCGCTGCAAATTCCGCAGTTCTTCCTCAATGGTTTGTACGATGCTCTGCGCTTGTTGAGAGGGCAGCAAACGAATGTCAATCAGAGCTTCTGCTTTGTCAGGCACTACGTTGATCGCTTCACCACCGTTAATCTGAGCAATGGTGAAGGTAGAACCGAATTCAAAGAAGGGTTCGGTCTGCCCCTCTAGTTGAAGTTCCAATAAAGCAGAGCAGGCACGTATCAGTGCATGAACAGCATTTCTACCCTTTTTAGAGCGACTGCCTGTATGAGCCGCTTTGCCGTAGGTGGTTAGCTTGAGCCTCAGCCATCCCCTCGCACCGATCGCAATTTCATCAAAACTCTGATAGCCCAAAATGCAAATATCCGCTTTGGGAGCATGATAGAGAATCTCTCGAATTCCAGAAAAGTTGCCCGATTCCTCCTGAGCATCGAATCCGAGGAATAGCGAGCCGTTGAACTGGGGCGAGTCCTTTAGCGCCTTTGCAAGGTAGATGAATAGGGCGATCGCCCCTTTCGAGTCAGCTACCCCTCGCCCATAAATCCGATCGCCGACAATTGTTCCAGCGAATGGGTCGTATTGCCATTGAGCGCGACCGCCCACAGGAGCAGTATCGAGGTGGGATTGTAGCCAGATTGTTTTCGTTGCAGTTGCCGCTTGATGATGACAAATGATGGAAGGATGCTCTGGATCTCCGATCAAGTTTGGCTCGAATCTAAGAGCAGCGAGCTTTTCTGCAATACAGGTGGCGATCGCCTGCTCCGAGTCTATTGACGGTATCGAAGTAAGCTGCTGAATGAATTCAGTGATTTCTTGAAGGGGAAGTGGAGAAGAAATAAGGTCCATCTTATGAGCCCGATCTCTTGACCCGAACAACTCTGATTAATTTGGTACAGCTCTACGGGGATAGATCTTTAAGCTCCCTTTTGGAAAGTTTCTTCAGGGTTGATATTTAAGCACAAATGTGGCAGATACAGGTGTAGATTTTTTTTGGAGCAGGTAATAAGCACTTTAAAGAACAGTATCAAGATTTAGTTGGCTATAAGAGAATCTCGATACTCCCGCAATTTAGCGACAAAGTTGATAGCTCGCTCGTAAATTGAGTTCTTCTCTAGTAGTCCTTTCTCAACTAGCTCCTCTGCTTTTTCTGTAAAAGCAAGCAAGAGATCATTGGTAGAACCCTTCCTTGAGTGATGGAATGGGTAAGACGTCCATTCATATGTGCCTAATAACAAATCTTCAATTACTTCACCATCATCGCTATTAGGCAAAATTTCTAATATCTTTATGAAACCAGCACAGCAGTACTCATCGTACTCATCCTTTTCATGACTTCTTTTATCAAAAAAATCAAGTTCATGACTTCTTCTATCGAATAAATCAAGCCCTATAGACATTAATGTAATTGGTACTAAGGCACGAAACTCAGGACAAACAGCCTTATAGGACATTACAGCTCTCTCTAATTCTGCTAAATCTTTAGTTCTAATTGCTCCTCTAAACGTAGACTGTGCAACCCAATTCAACCAAGCTTCTTTGGTACCGCTACTAGGACATGGAGCGGTAAGGCAGGCTTTCCATTCTTCAATATTCTGTGATTCAGTAGCGCAACACATCCATAGGAGATCGCGCATTTGACCTTGTGCAAAAACGCTATGTGACCAAGTTAGAGTTCTATCCTCTACAGCACGTTGTATAAGATCAGACGAATCGGGGTCAGATGAAAGACTTCGCAGACTGAAAGACGGAATTCTAAGTTTTAAGTCTTCAGGCTGAGCGTTTCTGGTTGTATACGAGTATCCCCAATAATGTTGTTGGTAATGAACTGAGTCTTGATCCACATGATTTGTTGCTAATAGCAATCGGCGACGTATTTCTGCTGGAAATTTATTATATTGATCGTAGAGAATACCATAGGCTAGATCTAGTGTTTCGTCATTAATACATTCATCAATAAAAGATTCTACTTCCGCCACTGGAGCAAGCCCTGCCCACAGAAAAGTTACAGTATTCCATCGATCATCATCACGATGTTCAAATAAGCAAAAACGGTCTATTCTACGCCCTGATTCATCCCGTTGGTCTCCCTGAAGAACAGACTCTGCAACTAAGTATTCCAAGACACTTTTATGTACAAAACTGTAAATTCCAGGTCCAATAATCAGCCCTGAACGCTCTCGAAGCCCTGCCAAAACATCTTCTTCAGATAAAGCAATACTGAGCTTCTGAAGTAGCCCTTGCATTAGAGTTAATGCAGCATTCTCATCAAGCTGGTCCTTCTGTTGAAGAAACATCTGGAGAGCGAATCCTCTCATTATTTGCCGCTTCTGTTCCAAAGAAAGTTGAATACTTGTTGCTGTTACCTTACGACGGTCATCCCATAAACCCAACATACCTTCAACATATCGTCGGTAAAGCTGTGAACGTCCACTTGGGAGACTACCATCTAAATGATGAACCATTAACAGGGTTGAAAGTAGAAGGGGGTTACCTGTAAGAGGTCCAATTGTAGGATCTTTAAGCCAACCTTCAGCAAGCGCCACAGGGTTAATCTCATCATTACCTTCTGTAAGCAAAGGCATATGTGAATACCAGCGTTGGATGTAATCGACAATGCGTTCCTTATCAAAAGGCTGTATAGTCCAAGACTGCCAACTTGCACTTAAACGCTCGATGTGATCAGTTGTTAATGGACGAGACGTTAGAACAAAAGGGCACTCTTGTACCGCTGTACTTAAATTAACAATCCAATCGTAAATATTGTCGCGATCACTCGGACGAATTTCATCAAAACCATCCAGGATAAAAATTACTTTCTCTGTTCTCAACCATTCACTTATGCGATCAGCCGTAAGTTCTTCCGCTAGATGCTGTCCTGCTGCTTCTCGAACTATTTGATGCAGGGATAACAAAGGTTCACTAGAAAAACGGCGTAACTCAACTCGAACACAAATGCCATTCCATCGAGTACTTAAAGCTTCTCTTTGCAGCCATTTTGCCCAGGTCGATTTGCCTGATCCTGGTTGACCAATAATAATTGCCCGATGCCCTGTAGCAGTAAATACATCAAAACTTTTATCGTCTCCTACAACCCTTGGTGTAACTTCTTTATCTTCTATGTCTTCAGCTATTTCAGGATGTACAAAGAAATCATCAAACTTGCCTGCACGGGGGCTGTCTCCTCTCAGACCTGTAAGGTCTAAATCAAATCTAATTTTCTGGGCAAGTGCCCGTCTAACTACTGTAAGTAGAACATCTGTGTCTCGAAGGGGGGATGTTGCCAACTCATCAACTCTATTGAAAAGGGTACGTAACTGATCTGTAATTTCATCAAAACGACGAAAGTTCTCAGACCACGCCTCACTTTCCCAATCCTTAACGGCAGCAGGTATTTTGCAGAGAAGTGTAGCAATGCGAGGACACAGAAGCGTATAGGTTTCCTTTAACCCATCCTCGATTACAACTTGTGGCAAATCGCGGTTGGAATACAAATCCTCAAAGATTTTTTGTCCATTGAGAGAGCCTTGAAACAATAACTCTGGTTCTTGGGTTAAAGGACGTAGCTCTTCAACACAAGTCTCAATTAGTCGGCGCTGCCTATCCTCAGGAATTCCTTCATGCTCAAGGAACGGTAATAGAGGTTCAACAACCTCCGCTGTCGCATCTTCAACACGCCTTTCAATTTTTCGACGCTGGAAATAAGGCTGATTTTTTATCCCATCGTAAATTACGCTAGATAAAAGGTTGGTAATTATACTTAAAGTGAACTCGCCTAATTCCATAATCAGCTTACTGTTTTCTTGCTGTTCCCAGTATTTTAACCATTCAAAGTAAAAATGGCAGTGTCAAACCTCCTGTAATAGAGATCACCACTCTTACTTATCCTGTTATCAGGGAGGGTAATACAGCCTCAGGTTTACATCTGGCTTGGGTGTATGGGTGTCCCTTGCTCTTGAGCCACCCAGAGCGATCGCCACAAGCCCCTCAATTGCTTGCAGGCGATCGACAACATGATGAATGAACTGGGGCAACTGCTGATTCATATTGCTCCGTCCCATCGCTTGTTCTAAGCAGCAATTGGGTGAACTGAAGCAGCAAAACTCACCACTTCAGCTCACCCGCGACAGATTGCCAATCTGGAACTGATTGTACCTGCTTCAGCCCAGATTCAGCGATTTCGAATTCATCTGCACTCTCCTATTGGGGCTTACTTGTGAACCCAGGCAAGAACTTTTTGTCGCTGTGGGTCTTGCTTTAGCTTCTCCAGAGTACTCAGGTGCAGTACCAGATGAGAGTTGTGGTAGAGCGTGTGAATTTGTCGGTGCCAAGCAGGAAAAACCTTTCACTGAATTGTAGGAGGATGCCAACCACTGATCACCCAACGCGAACGAGCAGCCACGATGACCGGATTATTCATCCGTAATGCAGCGATCGTAGCTCGTCCGACTGGCGTTTGCCCCTCCACTCGTGTTGCATCCGGGCTCCAAGCGAAATGTTCTGACCACTGCTGTGCCCTTGGATTAAACAAGAGAACGATTTCTCCGGTGAGCGGATCTTGAGCTTCGGTCAAGTCGGATTTGTACTCATTGCAGGATCGACAAGCCAAGCAAACATTTTCAAAGGAAGTGTTCCCGCCTTTGGACTGGGGATGAATATGGTCAAAGCTCATCGGAATACCGCTATTGGCTTCGCTAGTCAAGCAGTAGCAGCAGCGATGGCGATCGCACTCTCGAATTTGGGTCTTTAAGGATTCAGAAATATAGGCAGACACAAGCGATCAGGGATGAGGAACACGATGACCACGCCAACGCAAAAGAGCAGCAGCATGGGCTTTCCGTAACATGAAAAGATCCGCCTGCGATCGCAGTTCCGCCAACTCCATCTGTTCTGCTGGAGTAAGAGCGTGTTCCTTATTACGCTCCAACAACTCGAAATGCCGTGCCATCTCCTCCTCAGTCTTTTGACCTGTGGCAACCTTCCATAGAGCCTCATCTTCCAAACGGTCAAGAGCGGCTAAATCTGCCTGAAACTCATCGGGTGCATTCTCCCAATCTGGAGGACTACCGACTTTCAGCGCATGGAGCATGACCTCTTCAAGCGATCGCCCCGTCGCGATCGCCGTATTGACCAATCGCTGATAGATAGGATCTGGAAGTTGCAGTGTGACAGTTGCAGCCATACGAGGACAACAGGTTTATCTCTTTATATTCTACCGGGAGCCTCTTGAGGAGGATAGCCATTGTGCAGCTACACTAATCCCTTAAGGGTCGAGTCCAGGAACACAGCAATCTACTTCATAATCTCTAGTAAAGTTTCCCTATAGTTGGTAGGCGATCGCCTTCGGCAGCAGCGAAGCTCCCGCAAAGCTGAAGACGAAACTGCTCCAATGAAATGACACGTAATCCTTCGGCAGATTCAGTAGAGCTTGAAACTATTCGTGTGTATAGGTTCTAACTTCTAAGCCAACGAAGTGACACTTATTTCTTCGGTAGTCCACGAAATGACACGTAATCCTTTGGTAAATCCAGCAAGGCTTGAAACTGTTGGTACGTAAAGGTTTCAGCTTTTAAGCTAACAAAGTGACATGAAATTCTTCGGCGATCGTCACAGAATGGTGAAATCACTTCAGAACAAGGGTTTCAAGCAACGACTTACGAAATGACATTTATTTCTTCGGTAGCCCCACGAAATGACACATAATTCTTCGGTTGAGTTTTCTTTAAAGATCGACAGCCAAAAAATCTAAAAAGCTTACAGGGTAAGGCTTTGAGGCGAAGAGCAATTGTGACATTTATTCCTTCGGTTGTGACACTTATTTCTTCGCCCTACATTTGTGCTTACAACAATTTTGACTGCTTCCGCTTTTTGCTGATCTGTATATTCCTTGCGGATTTTCTGACTCATGGAACCCTCCTAGTTCTAGGGTACTCTTATTCAGATGTCCACTAAACCGGATCAATCTCATCTACACGACCAACGCGATTGAGTCAATGAACATGACCCTCAGAAAGGTGTTGAAAAATCATCGAGCCTTTCCCACCGATGAGTCTGCGCTCAAGGTCGTCTATCGGCAATCCAGAACATTTCTAAAAAGTGGACGATGCCGATTCGAGATTGGCGACCTGCTTTAAATCAATTTGCAATCGCTTATGAAGATCGCTTTCCTCTATGATTTGGATCTTTGACACAAATCTATTTACATACCCGAGGGTAGTCCTGCTCACCTTACCATTCGCTGTTTTTTGCGACACAACCGTTGTTTACGCCGTGCTGCTGGTTTTATCCTTGACCTCGGTTGTGATAACGAAAGCCTTTAATTCGACCATCTGACCGTCGCGAAAACGCCAGACATCGCAGTACGAGTAATCAGTCGCTTTCCCGTCTTTGTCCTTCGTTGTAATATCACCGAGGGCTGTGACAAAATCACCCTCAGCAATGAAGTGAGCGACCCTGAACTTGGGTGGCTCTACGTAGGTTGTTGCCATCCATTGGCGAACGGCTGCTTTTCCGTTCAGGGTCCTGTCGCCTACAAACGTCCATTCCGTGTCGTCGGTGCAGAACGACAAAAATCTTTCATAGTTGCCTTGGGCGATCGCCGCGTTTGCCGCTTCTAAGATGGCTTTATTGTTGTTTGACATCTAAATTTCTCCTCTGTTCAAGTGGATACTTTAACGGAGCCGTCTCTGCAGCCACTGATGCGAAACTCATGGAACAATTGCAGTAACGCGGATTTCAATTCGCATCGTTGGAAGTCCAAGAGCCGCGACTCCTACCTGTGTCCAAATTGGGGCATGGTTGGGCATGTAATGGCGATACAGCCTGACCATCACATCGTTAACCTCTGGGGGCAACCCGCCAACATGGTAAGAATTGACGTGGACAACGTGCTCCCAACCCGCCCCGGCAGTTGCCAGGGTTTGCTCCACGTTCCGAAACGCCTGAGCAATCTCGTCCGCAAGCGATTCAGGAATTTGCAAGTTGTCATTCCAGCCACCTTGACCGGATGTCTCCACGCGATCGCCAATTTTTACCGCTTGCGAGTAATGCAAGTTATTCAGCATGTATTCCCCATAGCCAGGGGTGATAAAAAACTTGGGCTTATTCATGGTGTTCTTTGTTCTGATTTAGACACTAATGTTCAGGATTCACTTGCCATGCGATCACAATGATTTCTGCAAATATGAAGACAACTAATAGCCTTGAAAATGCTTGTAAAATAGCTTCCATCGCCCAGTTCTGACTCTGAACTGCCCAGATCATCCAGACAATAGTGAATCCAATCACCAACCAGGGTAAAATGATTGCTGAATTCCGTCTGCGATAGAAGCGGATCGTCACCTCCCGCCAAAATGGGAAGGTGCTGAGAATACAAACAAGGTAGGATAATCCTGCATTGATGAACAGGCTGGGTTGAAGACCCGAAGACAGATTTGGGTATCCAAGCGCGGTAGCTTCGCTTCACGCAATGTTCGCCGTCAGACAAACTCCTAGCGCGAGGTACAGGAAAGTAAACAAGGTAAATCGTTTCATTATTTCTTCTCTGGTGAAGCTTATTCTCTGTACCAAACACGCACACATTGAAAGCAATTGATTGTAAGACCCTGGCTGATCATCACTGGGTAGAAAGCATTACTGGTCGTCACTCCGTAGACATCATCACTTGTGCCTTCAATCCGATCGGGTAAAACAACGGTTTCAACATTGATCACCTGTATCGTTGTACTTTCGATCCACTGATTTACAGCACTCACAACCTCCGAGAAAGATTCATACTCGGAAGGTCCGCCGAAGGGTCCTCGTTCAGTAATTCGAGGCGCGAAATCTTTGCACTGAATCATTTGATTGACCACCTTAAAACTGTAGAGTTGAGCATCAATTCAAGTAGTGGGTATCGCCCATCATTTTCAAAACCTTTCTCTTTAAAACCTTTCACGGTAAAGCTTTGTGGGCAGTGCTAGCCCTATGAGATCTATTTCAAAACTTAAGCCAACCTTGCTAGTAAACCGCTAAGAACAAAAGTAAAAGCATGAAAGCTAATATGGGCTAACATTGCAGCTTCTAGTGAATATTGCCAAAAGAGCCAGCCAAACCCAATCCCCGCAATCCCATTCAGTAACAACGCCCGAATAATCACAACTGGAGTGAGGGGAACGATCGCGGCAGTTGCTGGCAGGTGTAGCAGTCCAAATACCAACGCGGCTAGAACGATCGCACCCTGGTAAATCCCTTGACTGGGCAACGTAATTCCTTGTTTTAGACCTTTCCACGCGATCCAAACAAGCAGCGACATTAAACCCCAGCGCATCAAAATTTCCTCAGTGATGCCGCCATAAAGCATTGCTGTAAGCGAACTCAGCCAATTTGGTTCTGTATTGGCTGCCCGTAGTGCTTCAGGTAGGGCAGGTTTCATGAACCGATCGAGCAATAGGACAATGATTGTCGTCGCTGCACCTACACCCAAGCTCCATTTCATCTCAATGAAAGAATGTGGAATCTTAGGGGTATGAAATACCCAGTAGTCAATCAAATGTGAGCGTAATCCAACGCGATAGGCACAGCCAATTCCGATCAGAATGCTGATTGCCAGTAGAACTGTAAGCTGTAGTGCTTGCAGCAGCATTAAAGCCCACAGTGGCGGAACGTTTGCTAGTACTTCTGGAGACAGTTTCGCCAACTGTTGCTCAACTAATGAAACCGAGGTAATCGCAAGCATCGCAATTCCCGCAATGCCCAACACAAATAGAATTCCAAATTGTTTCAAAACTACCATTGATTTAATCTCTAGAGACATCAGGATACTGGGTGAACACAATGCCCAGATAGAGAATGACAACTGGTAGCTAACGCCACCTTATTCTGAAGCTTTATTGTGCTTCTCCTAGCATTCATTTCGTTGCATTGATCTGAAGTGTACTGAGTTCCAATACTTGATTTCTTCCAGATTCTTATGGTGAAGAGCAAGTTCGTTTTCATCCGCCATTGATTGCACCCAGAGTCGTGGCTGCTTGAACGGTGAAAATTGCCTTTGAAACTGCTTTGCCGACCAACTCCCCTTCTGTGATCGCCTTAATTCGCGATCGCGCTTCAGTCCGTTCTTCAGGTCTGAACACCGCATCGGTCAGGTGAGAGGCTTGCATCAAACTAATCAATGCTGCCATCCGGGAATCCAGTCCAATGCCTTCTAACACGGCTGCACGAACTTGCTGGACAATCTCGCGTTGAATGGATTCATCGGTTAGAAAATATCGCTGCGTTGGGAACAGTCCAAGAATGCGTTGCTCTTGTCGTTCTAAAACACCTAAATCAACTAAGTTCTGCAATACAATCGGCTGAAACCATCTGTATCTTCGTCTCCAACGAGTAATCCAGAACCTTGCAGTTCGAGGACGAGACGATGCCAGAACCTCATTGAGGTGTCGATCTAAGAATTCATCGTCTGTGTTGCCTGCGATTCCTGCGGAGTTGCGCAAAGCGCTAATCGCACCGATCACACGATTGTTGTTGTCGATCTCAAGTTTGCCTTGCAGGACTAAGTCTAGTAACAAAGAACCGACCAAGCCATATTCGAGCGCAGAGTACCAAGAGAAGCGAGTTTTCCCAGTTTGGGGATTGAGTGCAAGCAGGATTAAGTCCTGTGAAAGATATTGCATGATGAATTCCTGATTGAGGTATGCTGCGGTTCCTTGAACCGGATTATGACGAGGTTACCGACGGTCCTTCTGATGGCTTTGGGAAACGGGTTCGGATACCCCGTCGCGTTTGAACACCTTGTAGGCGATCGCCAGAAACACAGGTATTGCAACCAGCACTGAGAGCGCCCCGTAGGTCGCGTGGTACTCGCTGATTGTGAACAGAGCCGGTGTGGTCACGGCACTTCCCGTGATGCTAAACAGGAGTATGCCGCCGATGTTGTTCGGGAAGTGTACGCCGATGGCGAGTTCAGTGGTTCCGTCAATCAACGAAACCACAGTCCACAACAGACCCGGAACGAGGAAGTAGTTGGAAAAGACCGTGAGCCAGCCGCCTGCGATCGCCTCCGGGTTGAGGAGGTGCGGCAGCGTGAAGATCACGGCTGGCACGACCGCCAGAAAAACGCGGTTGCTCCAGATGAGGCTCGCGCCCTGCACAATGTATCCGCGAAAGAAAAGCTCCTCGGTGGTCGTCTGGATGGCGGTGAGAACCAGTGCGATCGGCACGAAGAACGCGAACGTCTTGAGGTCGTAGTTGAAGGAGAAGCTATCGGGGTAGAAGAGGTACTGTCCCAGCACACCTATCAGACACGCTGGAACGGACCACGCCACAAACCCCTGACCGATGCGACGCCAGTCGATCCGCTCCCGCGCCGTAACCAGCGTCCGGGGTAGCGGCGTTGGATGAGGGAGACGGCGATGAGAACACCCGCGAGGAAAAATGGGAAACCTACCATAACAAACAGGAACTTCCCGAAAGGACCAAGCACGTAGTAATCCGTCTGGACGCTGAGCGCGAGCGCGACGAGTACGCTGGCGACGGTGCCGACCACCAGCCACGAAACGAGTATAACCACCAGCCCTAGAGGGTACCGCCACCCCCGATACTTACCTAGTCGGGCAGACTCCACGTAAGTTGCGTTTTTCATGAGAATACCTCCTACCTTTTGTGGACGATTTACGCTGCGTTGCTGGTTTTAGCTTTGACTTCGGTTGGGATTACGACAGCTCTTCATTCGACAATCTTGTTGCCGCGAAAGCGCCAGATGGCGCAGTACGAGAATCAGCCACCTTCCCGTTTTAGGTTTAAGCGGCATAATGTTCCCGTGCATCGGATTCAGATCACCTTTGTCTGTGACCAACAACCTATATTCGTGCTGGTGCAGAGGGTTTGTTAGCTGGTTTTTGTTGCATCAAAAATGGAACTTTATGAGTTCAACGCCTTTTCGATACGACGATCGGGAATGAGCCACAGAACTGCAACCAGAACGTATAATGCACATGCAAGCCAAGGGATTGCAAAAGCAAGTGGAATTGTAACTGCATAAATCAATACCGATGACTTGCCTTTAAAATTTCGACCAAGAGCGTTTGCAAGCGTGGAATCTTGACCGTGGTAAAAAACAAGTGTGCGGGTCAGAGTGAAGTAGGCGATCGCAGCCAACAATAGAACCACACCATAAATCGCCACAGGCAACGCAGCAAAGTGATTTTCACCCATCCATGCGGTGACAAAGGGAAATAATGATAACCAGAACAACAAATGTAGGTTTGCCCACAAAGTTGAACCATTCACTTGTCGGACTGCCTGAAACAGGTGATGGTGATTGTTCCAGTAGATACCAACATGCACGAAACTCAACACATAGCTTAGAAAGGTTGGAATCAACGGACGTAGTGCAGCTAAATCTGACTCATGAGGTGTTTTTAACTCCAGTACCATAATGGTGATAATAATAGCAATTACCCCATCACTGAATGCTTCTAACCTACCTTTAACCATTTTTGGATATGCTCCTTGTTTGCTTACCGCATTGTATAACTGCCGTTTGCAAAAATGGTGTCCGGTTATCCACTATCCATTCAGTATCTCTAAGTGGCAACAGATCGCCTCAAACTTTGTATCAAGGTCGTTAGTCCATCCGCTTCAGCAATTTGCAATTTGTTAGCCTTACACGGTTGGGGAACGCTCCAGGGCTACTCGATCCCAATGTCCTAAGTTGGCTGCTGCCTCATAGGTGCTTTGGAGAAAAGCAAGGAGGTTTGCAATTACACAATCGGAGCAAGTTCAGAACCTGTGAATTTTGGAGGTTAAATACTGTCAGAGGTCAGCAACATCATGACATCTGCATGAGCTAACACGACATCGGGGTGGCGTTGAAGCGCCGTGCTATACTTCATGGCAAACTCATCGCCCGATTCATCGGGGCTGAGCAGTGTACGAATGTCACTGTTGATCGCTTCAATTGCCTCTGATGTAACAGATTCATCGGCATGAAGCAACTCATCGATTTGGATAATCAATTCTGAGAGTCGATGCAACCAGGCAAATTGCTCATGACTAATCACCAGTTGTAGCAATTCACCTCTAGAAACTTGCCCTCGAACTTGCTCATAGGTAAGACGCTCAGTCTCTAGTAAAAGCTTGTGCAGATGCAGTAGTTTGATTCGTAACTCACTCAAGCGTTGATGTTGACTCATCTGATATTGAGATGTGTTAAGCATGAATCTGTCCCATCCTTCCTTCCTGGTAGTCGTTGATCGCCTGCGTAATTTCAGCTTCAGTGTTCATGACAAATGGCCCGTAGCGCACGACTGGTTCGTTAAGGGGTACACCTGCAATCAGCAGAAGATCTAGAGGACGCTGAGCATCAGCAGGGTTGGCGATCGCCACATCTTCTCCATCTTGAGAAAAGAGCACCATCTGCCCATCATCACCAGGCGCTAGCTCTGCCCCAAACAACCCAGACCCCTCCAGT
Source organism: Kovacikia sp. CALU 1929 (assembly GCF_056784235.1). Taxonomy (NCBI): domain Bacteria; kingdom Bacillati; phylum Cyanobacteriota; class Cyanophyceae; order Leptolyngbyales; family Leptolyngbyaceae; genus Kovacikia; species Kovacikia sp. CALU 1929. The sequence continues at coordinate 2,084 of NZ_JBXBCF010000060.1, read as the reverse complement.
ACATAGACAAAGGCGTTGTACTCTTTGGGTACAGGCTGGATCATCGTTGCCCCTGGTTGCAGTGTGAAGTGGAGGTAAGTTATCGGCGTGCGCGTCTGAATTACGGCTTTTACCCCTAACGCTTCTCCCGCAATCACCCGCACCGTCACAGACCCATCTTCGGTTTGAGCGACCGGAATCTGAGCCGCTGGAATTTCCTGATAGCGGGGTGGCATCATTTTGTCTCGTTGTGGCAGATTGACCCATAGTTGAATGCCGTGGAGCCGTCCACCCGTTTGGGTAAACATTGACTCCGGCATCTCGGAATGCACGACCCCGGCACCTGCTGTCATCCACTGGACATCACCCGGATTTAGTAGCCCGGCGTGCCCCGCAGAGTCTTTGTGTTCTAACCGTCCATCCAAGACATAGCTGACGGTTTCAAAGCCCCGGTGCGGATGATCGGGTGCACCTTTTGCTTGACCCGGCTTTAGATTAATCGGACCCAACTCGTCGAGGAGCAGAAACGGGTCAAATTCAGAGAAGCTACTTTTGGGAAAGGGACGACGTACAAGAAATCCAGCCCCTTCAAGTGTTTCAACGCTGTTGATTACTCCGGCAACGGTTCGAGACGTTTGAGTGGGAACAGTCATAGAATTGCCTCTTCAGAACTAGACAAATATGTGTATCATTTGAGCCTGACTCAACGGGGTGAATCACAGCGTTTTTTCACAGGACAGGAATCCGGCAGGTCACTAACCAATAAAGGTTAGATCGAGATCTTTATAGGGTATGTTGAAAAATTTTGTGCCTTAGAAAACTATCCCTGCTAGCGTTTATGCTCAGGATTTTTGAAGTCTGTCTTACAACCTGCATCCCAAACGTCAGGTTGGTTCCCGTGAGGAGGAATTCCTCCATTATCTTTGAGTAGTCTGGCGATATGCATACAGTTCCAAGCTAAAAAGGTGGTATTGCGATTGGTAAATTCGTTCTCCGGACCTCCAGACCCTGGATCTAAATAGGAAGGCCCTGGGCCTACTTCGCCTAGCCAGCCTGCATCCGCTTGGGGAGGGATCGTATAGCCAATGTGCGATAGGGAAAACAAAATATTCATCGCACAATGTTTCACACCATCTTCATTCCCGGTAATGAGGGTTGCCCCAACCTTCCCATAATCTCTGTACTGACCTTTCTCATTCAAAAGATGAGTATATCCATACATCCGCTCTAAAACTCGACTACAAACAGAACTTTTTTCACCCAGCCATACTGAAGTACACAGCACTAAGATGTCAGTTGCATCAATTTCTTTCTGGATTTGGGGCCATTCATCTGTCTGCCACTCATCGGTTTGTGACATATCTAACCCTAGCCCCGCCGCTATCTCATAATCTACCGGTCGAATGACTTGAGTGGTTACCCCATTAGCCTCGAAAATAGCTTTGGCAATATGGATAACTCCCTGTGTATGGGATAACACTGGCGTTTTATTGAGTGTGCAATTTAAAAAAAGAGCTTTTAAATCACTATATTGCGCAGGGGCGTTTTGGCACTGACGATCCGTGATTGTTTTGAGCTGTTGTGACATGGCTTCGACTCCTGTACAAAACAATATTCTGACTTATGCAGGTGATTTACCGACACCAGGGCTGACTGCATTCACTCGAATCTGGCGGTCTTTGAGGTCGAGTATCCGGTTGCGGGTAGCCGATTTCTTTGACAGAGGCATCAAGTTCAGTGTCTCCGGCGGCAGGATTCATGTCGGTGTCAATTGGGCCAGGCTGGATGGTGTTGACCGTGATGCCGCGAGGCCCCAGATCGCGGGCGAGCCCATGAGTGAAACTGGCGATCGCCCCTTTAGTCAATGCATAGACCGAGAGTCCGGCAACGGGGGTGAAATCACTGCTGGCGCTGCCCATCATGATGATCCGTCCGCCCTCACCCATGTGACAAATGGCCTCTTGAGAAGCTGTTTGTAAATGTTAGTTAAGCAGTTTTTGGCTTCCTCGTTCGGCGGTTGTTTGTTAAGCGGCGGAGCATTAATCGAATCATAACCACATAAATCATGCCTTCATGATTTTCGGGTAAGGTTTCGTAGTCCCTTG
>NZ_JBXBCF010000059.1:0-146539 GCF_056784235.1 Kovacikia sp. CALU 1929 | reverse complement strand
TGTTGGCAATCTGGTTAAACGCCAGCAGCAGGAAGCCCATGTTCATCCCTTCGATGATCGGACGTAAGCCCGTCATGGCGGCTCCAACTGCCATGCCCGTAAAGCTATTTTCAGCGATCGGCGTATCCAGAGGGGCAATTTCTGTAAAGGACATGGCTCTCAATCGGCTGTAATGCTTCCTCTATAAGCCTCTCACAAAACTAGAGGTTTTCGGATAGACTCTAAGCCCTAATTGATTAGAAACCAATCTATAGTGTTTTTGAATCCAGTGAGGTACACGGATAGCCGTAGAATCCTTGAGTCAAACAGATGTACCTCACCCAGAAAGGAACCGCTATATTATCCATATGCTGATTCAAAAACTGAATGCCTGTGAAGAGTTTATTGCAGGGGATGGGACCTTGCTGAGGGAGCTTTTGCATCCTGATAAACAGTCGCTAGAATTACGTTACAGCCTCGCCCATGCGATCGTCCCGGCTGGGCAAACCTCTCTTCCCCATGCACTCAAAACCTCGGAGGTTTACTACATTCTGAGTGGTGTGGGCGAAATGAATATTGATGGGGAAACTCAACTTGTAGAACCGGGGGACGCAATCTACATTCCCCCTCACGCCAGACAATTTATTCGTAACCACGGGACAGAACCGCTCATCTTTATCTGCATTGTTGACCCGGCATGGCGGAAAGCGGATGAAATTATTTTCTCAGTAATGAAGGATTAAATTGCTCGCCTGATCTTCAGCCATTCCCAGTTGCATTTAGCAACTACAGGCTAAAACTGAAAAAACCACCAGGGGATGAGAACTATCCTGATGGTTTTCTGTAACCAATTTGACTGGAATAATTTTTTTGAGTTTATTAGTCCGCCGTAGAATCAGGAAAACGATTGTTTGGAATTTGCTCCGCTTCTGGACAATCTTCGGAAACAGCGGGTTCACCGCTCCCCCTCGATACGGATGCCAGTTTTTGGGTGACTGCGCCAATACTTTCGAGCCGCACCATTTCCTCCCAAGAACTAATTTCGTCTTCCTCTTCCATCTCATAGCGCAGAGTGACCAGGTCTCCCTCGATCTCGAGGATTCGTGCCCGCTCAATCCAGCGCTGCTGGTCCCGCAAGAAGATCCAGACTTCGCGACCATCGCAGCACAGTTGATAGATCTTGCGGTGTAGCATAGGTGCTTCTCCTGAGCAATGTATTTGGGTCAAAAACCATGAATGACACCCTTAAACCAGGCATCGCTTCTTAAACCTTCAGTAAGAGCTGAAATAAGCAATCCACCGGCTTGATAGCAGGGGTAGCTATATAAACCCATAGCTTTTCTTTAGCATGGGTCCGTCAAAGGTTTCAGAAGCAAGTTTTGCAGTAACAGACTGAGGACAAAGCTGAAAAACTATGACATCAGTCAGCAAATGTTCAATAATTCTAGGCTGCCTTTGAAGGAAAAGTATGTCTGCTGAGGTCATTATTCAAGGCAATGCTATAAAGTGCAATGTGACAATCACTCAAAGCAGTTAGGAACACAGTGATGTCAGGGAAAAAAATTTGAGATTTGTGGGTGCCCTATCAAGAAGTAAGAGTGGAAAGAGAATAATCGAAAGCGATTCATAGATTCAGCCATCGTGCTTGATTTTCTCCCTATTCTGCAACTGCAACGGGCTGGGCTAAATTCTAACGTTCTTAAGTATCGGATTGTACCAACTATTCTAGCCGTTGTTAAGCAGAGTTAGCAGAGTTGATGGAAATTTAGAATTAGGGCTTGGGAGAGGAAGGGCGCAGTGGGCGATACAGTGCTGCTGGTATGGGCGCAGCGTAAAGGGTGCAGGGTTTTAATACTTGACTCCAGCCCCCGCCCTCGCTTGAACAAGAACTTCATCTGGCGATTAGTTAGTTGCTGTAGCGCATCCGAATTCGGACGTTGGTATTGGAGCCTGCCAGTAGAAAGGTGGTCTCTCCATAATTGGGTGGACCCGTGCGGGTATAGGCGGGATTATTGGAGAATCCATAGCCTTCGGTTGGCATTCCCAGGGAGTTGCGGTTCAGTTTGCCGTCTCCATTTGTATCGTGGAAGACGGCAACAGCATAGTTACCCGATGTCAGATTGTTGAAGTTGAGAACCATCGGATTTCCGCTAATTTTGTAACACTGACCCTTAACCCCAGTCGCGGAACCATCAGGAAATCCTCGACTGGTAGAAAATAACCTGACGCAAAGCTGCCCCCGTTGGCTACGTAAACCATCAACCTGAACAGTCAAATTTCCCCGAAAATTCGCTTCAGCCTTGTGGGCAACCATGAATGCGGCAAATACTGCCAACAATAATCCACCCGTTTTGCCATATCCCTGCATTCAATTCACTCCCACTGCTTACGGTTCATTTCCATTGTGCTGACGGCTGCTGAGGGCGATCGCAATCGCATCCACGACTCTAGAGACCGGAATAATTTCCATGCCCAAGTCTGGAACGGACTGCCCTTTTGGGATAATCGCCTGTTTGAAGCCCAGTTTTGCCGCTTCCTTCAGCCGCAGTTCCATCTGGGACACGGGGCGCACCTGTCCTCCTAATCCCACCTCACCAATTAGTACGGTGCGCGGGTCAACCACGCGATCGCGAAAACTGGCAACCACAGCAACAGCGACGCCCAAATCTGCCGCAGGTTCCCCTACATTCAACCCACCGGAAGAGGCAACGTAGGCATCGAGCTTGGAAAGCGGGATACCGACGCGCTTTTCCAGGACTGCCAGAATTTGTAGCAGGCGGTTATATTCTATTCCCGTGGTAGAACGGCGGGGAGAACTGTAGCTAGTAGGGCTGACCAGTGCTTGCAATTCCACCACAATCGGACGGGTACCTTCGCAGGCAACGATCGTGGCACTACCGGGCGAATATTCTTCCCGGTTTCCTAAAAACAACTCTGATGGATTTAGCACTTCTTCTAAACCCTGGTCCACCATTTCAAATACCCCGATTTCGTGGGTTGCCCCAAATCGATTTTTGACCGATCGCAGCAGCCGGTGACTGGCAAAGCGATCGCCTTCAAAGTACAGCACCGTATCGACCAGATGTTCCAGCACCTTTGGTCCAGCGATCGCTCCTTCCTTCGTCACATGCCCGACAATAAAAAGGGTAATACTCTGCCGCTTTGCCATTTGCATCAGTACGGATGTACACTCCCGCACCTGCGCCACTGACCCCGGTGCAGACGACAACGCATTAAAGTAGAGAGCCTGAATACTATCAATCACCGCTACATGGGGCTTAAGCGACTCCAATTCCGCCAGAATCGTGTCCAGATCGGTTTCGGGAAGCAGGTAGAGGTTGGGCAGGGTGGTAGGTGTCGGGTGGGGTGGGGTGGCTAGGAGTTTTGAATTTTGAGTTTTGAGTTTTGAGTTGGGTTGCTCTCCCCCGTTCCCCGGCTCCCCGGCTCCCCCTACCCCCAATCGTTGTGCCCTCAGTTTCACCTGCTGTGCTGACTCTTCTGCACAGACGTAGAGGGTACGGTACTGACGAGACAGGGAGTTTGCCATTTGCAGCAGTAGGGTGGACTTGCCAATGCCAGGGTCACCTCCAATGAGCACCAGAGAACCGGGGACAATGCCACCACCCAATACCCGATCCAGTTCGCTGTAGCCGGAGGGAAACCGGGTCTGGGGATGATCGGCTACCTGATCCAGGGTGAGTGCAACCCTGGGTTGAGCCAGAGACTCAGGACTGGACTTGCCCCGCGTCCGGGCAGCTACCGCCATCCCCGATCGCGCCGCAGCGGGGGGTGGGGGTTCAACCACCTGTTCTTCTAAGGAGTTCCAGGATCCGCAGGCAGGACATTTCCCAAAATATTGGGGGGATTCTGCTCCACACTGGTTGCAAACAAAGTGCGATCGGACTTTGGGCATTTATAGCGTTTCCTTTATTGGTGAGGTACATCTCATCTGTTTGACTCAAGGGCTTTACGGCTATCCGTGTACCTCACTGGATTCAAAAACGCTATATTCTGATGGAATTTCAACCGTTCTCAAGGGTTTAGGAAAAAACAATGCTAACAATTATTAAGAAAGTCGGAAAATGTGATCTCGCAAAATCTTAAGAAAGTTTGAAACGTAGCTGGGATAGGAATTTTAGGGATGTGAATCTATGTGAATGAGGTATTATCTTTAATGATAAAGTACAGAAATTAATGATTAGAAATTTAGCTTAAGGGAGTCTGGGTCAATTGGAGAACCATAAGGAAAAAATATTGGTCGTGGATGATGAAGCGAGTATTCGTCGAATTCTTGAAACCCGCTTGTCGATGATTGGCTATGACGTGGTCACGGCGGCGGACGGAGAGGAAGCACTCGATACGTTTCGGAATGCGGATCCTGACCTGGTTGTGTTGGATGTGATGATGCCCAAGCTAGATGGGTATGGTGTCTGTCAGGAGCTACGTAAAGAGTCAGATGTTCCTATTATTATGCTAACGGCTCTGGGAGATGTGGCAGACCGCATCACTGGTTTAGAACTGGGAGCCGATGACTACGTAGTCAAGCCTTTCTCACCGAAGGAGTTGGAAGCACGAATTCGCTCTGTGCTGCGTCGGGTTGAGAAAACTGGCACTTCTGGAATTCCCAGTTCTGGGGTGATCCATATTAATAGCATCCGGATTGACACGAATAAACGGCAGGTTTACAAGGGTGATGAGCGGATTCGTCTGACAGGCATGGAGTTTAGTTTGTTGGAACTGCTAGTGAGCCGGTCTGGAGAAGCCTTTTCCCGGTCAGAAATTCTTCAGGAAGTTTGGGGATACACCCCTGAGCGCCATGTGGATACACGGGTGGTGGATGTTCACATTTCCCGTCTGCGTGCCAAGCTGGAGGATGATCCAAGTAACCCAGAATTGATTTTGACTGCCCGTGGCACTGGATATTTATTCCAAAGAATTATTGAACCGGGTGAGAATGAGAAAATTTAGGTTCAGCATCGAGGTTGGGTTTCTGCCAGCGGTTTTTCCAGTTCAGCCGAGTTCCTATGGTCGGAGGGTACTATCCTGGAAGAGTGAACGCTATGCCCGATGCCATGCAGATTTATCTCGATTACAGCGCTACTACACCCACCCGTCCAGAGGCGATCGCGGCGATGCAGGAAGTGTTTACTGCCCAGTGGGGCAATCCTTCTAGCTTGCATGTTTGGGGACAACGAGCTGCGATCGCGGTAGAACGCGCAAGGGTGCAGGTTTCTCGGTTGATCAATGCACCGGAGGAGGCAATTGTTTTTACCTCTGGCGGCACCGAGGCAGATAATTTAGCAATTCTGGGTGTGGCGCGATTATATGACCACCCACAGCACCTGATTATTTCCAGTGTGGAGCATTCCGCGATCGCTGAACCCGCACACTGGTTAGAGCAGCTTGGCTGGCAGGTAACTCGCCTCCCAGTAGATTCTCTGGGACGGATTTGTCCCCGTGATTTGCGGGCAGCCTTGCAGCCGAATACCGTTTTGGTTTCCATTATTTACGGTCAGAGCGAAGTTGGCACGCTTCAGCCAATTCAATCCTTAGGCTCCATTGCCCGTGATCATGGGGCATTGTTCCATGCTGATGCAGTACAGGTTGCCGGACGGTTGCCGGTCGATGTGCAGCACCTACCCGTTGATTTGCTTTCCCTCTCCAGCCACAAGATCTATGGTCCCCAGGGAGCCGGGGCGCTGTATGTTCGTCCAGGTGTTCAAATTTCGCCTATCCTGGGCGGCGGTGGGCAGGAGTCCAAGCTTCGTTCAGGCACTCAGGCAGTTCCGGCGATCGCCGGGTTTGGGGTAGCGGCTGAACTGGCAGCCCAGGAGATGGCAATCGAAACACCGCGCCTGATTCAACTGCGCGATCGCCTGTTTGCCCAACTATCTGAAGTGCCTGGATTAGTTCCAACTGGCGATTTAATTCACCGTCTGCCCCACCATGTCAGTTTTTGTCTGCAACAGGCGGATGGGGATGTACTCAATGGCAAGACTCTAGTTCGCCAGATGAACCTGGCAGGAATCGGCATCAGTGCTGGGTCTGCCTGTCATAGTGGGCAGGTCACCCCCAGCCCAATTTTGCAGGCAATGGGGTATGGCGATCGTGTCGCCAAGTCTGGTATCCGCCTCACCCTCGGGCATGACACTACCGAAGCCGACATCGACTGGACGGCAATGGTGTTGAAACAAGTCCTCGAACGGGTTACCCCAGCAACCGTACTATCTAAAGTCTAGACCAGTAGGTTTTCAGGTCATTTTTCCGCCCACTGTCTTGAGATACCTTTTCCCGATCTGTATGCCAGGTGTCCCCATCTGTCTCCAATATTAATGAGTCCTTTTCTGCAATAGATTAAAAAATCAAGAATGTAGTTGTTTTCCTTGACTTTGATGTGTTCTTGACGTTCAGCATCAATGTTAAGCCGCTTTAACACTGTCCAGAAGCGGACCTCTAAAGGACCTTCATTCCATAGATCATTTATCTCATTCGCCAAAGCAAATTTTTCTCAGGTTGTCGGGATGAAGGTGATGCGTTGCAGCCGCTTGCTAAAGCCCTTCATCCTTCATCCTTGACCCCTCATCTCTTCCACCATTTCTGAGAATATGTTAAGTTAAGTTAACACGTTAGAATCATTAGAATAGAAGCAGGCTCCCGAACCTTGAGAAGGAGGATAGACGCCGGTGAATAAGCGGTGGAGAAATGTTGGACTTTATACGCTGTTGGCGATCGTGGTTGTTTCCCTTGCCACAGCGTTCTTTGATAAGCAACCCCAACGTGGGGAAACCTTGCGCTATAGCCAATTTATAGCGCAAGTTCAAGAAGGAAAAATTGACAAAGTTCAGATCAGTGCTGACCGCAGAATTGCCCGAGTTCGGACTCCAGACAGTACCGCCTACTCGATTGTCAATCTGCCCGATGACCGTGATTTGATCAACATCCTGACACAAAATAAGGTTGACATCTCAGTTTTGCCCCAGTCTGATGATGGCATTCTTCTTAAGGCGCTGAGTAGTCTTCTGTTTCCGGTTTTGCTCCTGGTTGGCTTATTCTTTTTGCTCAGGCGGGCACAGAATGGTCCTGGAAGTCAAGCGATGAACTTTGGCAAGTCTAAGGCTCGGGTTCAAATGGAACCGCAGACCCAGGTCACCTTTGGCGATGTAGCAGGGATTGACCAGGCAAAGCTGGAATTGAGTGAAGTGGTTGACTTTTTGAAGAACGCCGATCGCTTTACGGCTGTCGGTGCCAAGATTCCTAAAGGTGTCCTCTTAGTTGGACCGCCCGGAACAGGTAAAACCCTCTTAGCCCGTGCGGTTGCTGGCGAAGCGGGGGTTCCCTTCTTTTCCATCTCCGGTTCTGAGTTTGTGGAGATGTTTGTGGGTGTGGGGGCATCTCGCGTCCGTGACCTGTTTGAGCAGGCAAAGGCAAATGCACCCTGTATTGTCTTTATCGATGAAATTGATGCTGTCGGTCGTCAGCGGGGTGCTGGTCTGGGCGGCGGTAACGATGAGCGTGAGCAAACCCTGAACCAGTTGCTCACCGAGATGGACGGATTTGAGGGTAATACAGGCATCATTATTATTGCTGCTACCAACCGTCCAGATGTTCTGGATGCAGCGCTGCTTCGTCCTGGTCGGTTTGACCGCCAGGTAGTGGTTGATCGCCCCGATTATGCGGGTCGTCTGGAAATCCTGAACGTCCATGCCCGTGGTAAAACTCTGGCAAAAGACGTAGATCTGGAGAAAATTGCTCGACGGACTCCCGGTTTTACCGGGGCTGACCTGTCTAACTTACTCAACGAAGCGGCAATTCTGGCAGCCCGTCGTAATCTGACAGAAATTTCAATGGATGAAGTCAATGATGCGATTGATCGTGTCCTGGCAGGTCCCGAGAAGAAAGATCGGGTAATGAGCGAGAAGCGTAAGGAACTGGTCGCTTACCATGAAGCGGGTCATGCTCTGGTCGGTGCCTTGATGCCAGATTATGATCCGGTACAAAAGATCAGCATCATTCCTCGCGGTCGAGCAGGTGGTTTGACCTGGTTCACTCCCAGTGAAGACCGGATGGATTCTGGGCTGTACTCCCGTGCTTATCTGCAAAACCAGATGGCGGTTGCCCTGGGTGGTCGGATTGCCGAAGAAATTATTTTCGGTGAGGAAGAGGTAACTACAGGTGCTTCTAATGACCTGCAACAGGTTGCCCGCGTTGCCCGTCAAATGGTGACCCGCTTTGGTATGAGCGATCGCCTCGGTCCCGTTGCATTGGGTCGTCAGCAGGGCAATATGTTCCTGGGACGGGATATCTCTGCTGAGCGGGATTTTTCAGAAGAGACAGCGGCGGCGATCGATGACGAAGTGCGTAATCTGGTTGACCAGGCTTATCGTCGTGCGAAGGCTGTTCTGACCGGTAACCGTCATGTTCTAGACGAATTGGCAGAAATGCTGATTGAGAAGGAGACGGTAGATTCGGATGAATTGCAAGAGCTACTGGCAAATAGTGATGTGAAAGTAGCTGCCATTGCATAATTAGACTCATGATTTGAAAGGTTCAAAAGGGCAACGATCGTTGCCCTTTTTTGTTTTAAATATGTGTTTGATTCAGTGTGTATTTGAACAGGATCCAATGTCATGCTGTAACTAGCTTCCCGTAGGGTACGAAGCAACAGCAGAGTGTTCGAGTTACTGGTTCACGGCACACCTATCCACTCATCCACACCTTTGTGGTTTACTCATCTAAAAGATCGCTGTAAGTACGTGGGACTAATTAAATACAAGACTTGTGTAGGTTGGGTTGGGGCACGTAGCTTGCTTACCGTAGGATAACCCAACACCCGCATGGGTTACGCTAATAGCCTATGGCATGGCTGCGCTAACGCTAGCCCATCCTACATTTGATTCCACTGAAAATAGCTATAAAAGTCCCTCTCCTAAATTTAGGAGAGGGACTTTTGGATAATGGTTACACAGCTAGTAATTTACCAAGCAAATTTTGAATGATTACAATCCTTCAAAACCCCGCAAATTGGTTTTTCTCGATTAGATTACCAGGCAAAGTTCCTTGGGTGAACCACTATTAGACAAAAACAGATTAGATGCGACGGTCAGGACGCTTTTCGACCGTTGGGCGACCCTTTGTATCTACATCTAGTTCTTCCCGACGGATCTGTTCTTCCGCATCGATCACGTCTCTATCCACTTCCTTACGAACGTTGACTTGTTCGCGCACGAAAGCTTCTTTGTGAATGTCGGGGGTTTCTTCGTAAATTTCCATCCGGGTAACTTCACCTTCGCGGAAATCTACATCACCGGGAGCAACCCGTGCATCACCGACCGCTGGGCTACGCTCAATCACAACCCGCTCCTTCTCAATTGGCACAGAAGCACGAGCGGTTTCGGTTTCTACATGCTTACCAACGCTGACTTCCCCAGTTTTTGCCCGCCGCTTATTGGCAATTAGGCGCTCTTCATACAACCGCAGTTGACCGTGATCCTGGTCACGCATCCCGAACATGTTGGGCTCGCGATCGTAATCATAGGTTTCGCGGGTGAAGGGGGCAGTGGGTTGAGCAGTACCCATCGGCTGGCTACCCCGTCCTCTCTCCAGAGAAGCTGAAGATTCAAGGTTACCAGAGTTTTCAACAGACATAGGATTCGCACCGGTTAAACCGGGACGATAAACCCCTCTCACCCTTTCTTCATAGTCATAGTCGTAGTCACGGAGCATCTCGCTGTTGAATTCAGGTAAATTCTCAACCTGCTCCTTGGTTAAGCCATTAGAGTATGCCCGACGCTCATTGTAGTCAATGCGAGCCAACCCAATGGGCAGCATTACTTTCTTACCAAAAATCCACGCACCTGTATTAACAACTAGATAGCGGAATTTACCGTTATCATCCACTAAAACGTCGTCAATAGAGCCAACTTTATCCTCACCTGAGTAAAGATCAAAGTCTTTAACGTCATTTCCGTCGAAATGATCACGATAGTTTGGATCAAAATCCTTAATCTTATAAATTGCCATTCTGAGATACCTCGAAAATCATCAGTTGGCTCAAGATTAGAATTTTATTCTTCAAGTTTCCTCTCTCAAATGACTGAAATAGAAAGAGGAAGAATTGTTCTAAACCGTATTACAGAAAACATGAAAGTATTTAATTTTTTTAGAGCGTTAGTAGAAGAACTAAATAGCAGTAAATTCAAATTCAAATTCAAATTTTGATAAGTGGAACAGTCAAGCTAGAGGATCAGCCCTTTCCTACAAAGGCTACATTTTTCTTCCCGATTTCTTCCCGATCAGGCATTACTCTGCAAAGTAGGACAAAGAGACGGAGCCGAAGTCTACTAAAGCTTTTTCATCCTGCTCAGTGTCCAGCTTTCTACCAAGGGTAAGCACACACACTGAAGCCCCTCCAAATTTGGAGGGGCTTTTATTATTCAATTACTCCGCCACCTAGCAGCACCTCTCCGTCATACCAGACAGCAGCCTGACCAGGCGTGACACTTGACTGGGGTTCATCAAATACCACCCGCACACGGGAATCATGCAGAGGGATAATCGTGGCAGGAGTTGCCGCTGATCGATAGCGGATCTGAACTTCTGCCTTAATTGGGGTCGTGGGTCCGCTCATAGAAACCCAGTTGACCCGCTGAACCGTGCATTCCCCCGATAGGGTGGCATTACGATCGCCCACAATGACCCGATTGTTCACCGCATCCAGCGCCACCACGTACAGCGGTTCACTGTGGGCAATGCCCAACCCCTTGCGCTGTCCAATCGTGTAGTGATGAATACCCTCATGCTGACCCAAAATCTTTCCTGCCTGATCTACAATGTCACCCTTTTGAGGTGTGATGTACTTGTCCAGAAATGCCCGCATTGAACCATTTGCCTCAATCAGACAAAGATCCTGACTTTCCGGTTTTTCCGCCGTGTGCAGACCGAATTCTGCTGCCACCTGCCGGGTCTTCGTCTTGGGCTGTTCTCCCAAAGGGAACATAACCTGGGACAACACTTCCTGGGGCAGATCGTAGAGAAAATAGGTCTGATCCTTGGTACGGTCGATCGCCCGTAGAAGCTGGTAGCGTCCAGTTGCCTCGTCATAGCAAGTGCGGGCATAGTGCCCGGTGGCAATATAGTCGCTATCTAATTGTTCGCGGGCATACTTGAGCATGGGACCAAACTTCACCGCCCGGTTGCACTGGGAGCAGGGCAAGGGAGTTATTCCGGCGCTGTAACCTGTCACCAGATAATCCACAATGTGTTCTTGAAAAACGTCCCGAATGTCCACAATATGATGCGGAATACCCAATTGGTCACACAATTTGGCGGCATCCACCATCCCTTCTGAACAACACTGTCCTTTACCCTTCATCAGCCATAGGGTTAAGCCCACAACGTCATAGCCGCGATCGCGTAGAATCGCAGCAGTCGCTGAACTATCGACTCCGCCGGAGAGTCCCACCACAACTTTTTTCATGGATACAAAGGATAAAACTTTGAAATGGTCGCTCTTCCAGGCTAACACCTGCTACAGGTTACACTTTTGCCCATATTCAGGTTTAGTCAATGAAAAGGGCGATCGCCTTTGCCCCAATCTCCGGGGCAAGTCTCTTAGGCACGATACAATATGTTCAGCAAATTTAACATAAAGTGAATTGCGGCAGCAGCGAACGGGAAGGTACGCATGGGAAAAGTAGTTGGCATTGACCTGGGAACGACCAATTCAGTAGTAGCCGTGATGGAAGGCGGCAAGCCCATCGTCATTGCCAATGCGGAAGGGATGCGAACAACTCCCTCTGTGGTTGGCTTTAGCAAGGAGGGGGAACGGGTTGTAGGGCAAATGGCACGGCGGCAAGCAGTCCTCGATCCCCAAAACACGTTTTATGCGGTGAAACGCTACATAGGACGGCGTTACATGGAACTCACCTCAGAGTCCAAGCGGGTCCCCTACACTATTCGTAAGGACGACATCGGCAATATTAAAATCAAGTGCCCTCGGTTGGATCGGGAGTTTGCCCCGGAAGAAATTGCAGCAATGATTTTGAAAAAGCTGGCAGACGAAGCCAGTCGCTACCTGGGTGAACCGATCACGGGGGCTGTGATTACCGTGCCTGCCTATTTCAACGACTCCCAGCGGCAGGCAACCCGCGATGCTGGCAGAATTGCCGGACTGGAAGTGAAGCGAATTTTGAACGAACCCACGGCAGCTTCGTTAGCCTACGGGCTAGACCGGAATGACAACCAGACAATTCTGGTGTTTGACCTGGGGGGGGGCACCTTTGACGTATCCATCCTGGAAGTGGGCGATGGGGTGTTTGAGGTTAAGTCAACCAGTGGTGACACTCAACTGGGTGGAAACGACTTTGATAAACGAGTGGTGGACTGGCTGGCAGAGCAATTTCTGGAAACGGAAGGGGTAGACTTAAGGCGCGATCGTCAGGCACTTCAGCGCCTCACCGAAGCGGCTGAGAAAGCCAAGATTGAACTCTCTGGGGTCACAGTGACAGAGATCAACCTGCCCTTTATCACCGCCACCGAGGAAGGACCTAAACATCTGGAAACCCGCCTTACACGCTCCCAGTTTGAAGGCTTGTGCAGCGATCTGGTCAGTCGGATTCGGAATCCAGTCAAGCAGGCACTCCGGGATGCTGGGATGAGTCCGGTTCAGATTGATGAAGTGGTGCTGGTGGGTGGTTCTACCCGAATCCCCTTTGTACAAGAACTGGTTCGCAGCCTGATTGACCGGGAACCCAATCAAAACGTCAACCCCGATGAGGTAGTGGCAGTGGGTGCGGCGATCCAGGCAGGCATTCTGGTAGGAGAGGTGAAAGACATTCTGCTACTGGATGTTACCCCGCTTTCCCTGGGGCTGGAAACCATTGGCGGTGTCATGAAAAAGCTGATCCCACGCAATACCACCATCCCCGTGCGCCGATCTGACATCTTCTCAACCGGCGAAGATAACCAGACGATGGTAGAAGTCCATATTCTCCAGGGTGAGCGGGAAATGGCAACCGGCAACAAGTCAGTTGGGCGTTTTAAGCTAACGGGCATTCCCCCGGCTCCTAGAGGGATTCCCCAGATTCAAGTCGCCTTTGATATTGATGCCAATGGCATTTTGCAGGTCACAGCGCTGGAGCGCACCACCGGCAGGGAGCAAAGCATTACGGTTCAGGGAGCCTCTACCCTAAGCGATGAAGAAGTTCGGCGCATGATTCGAGATGCAGAGGAGTACGCCGAGACCGATCGCTTGAAGAAGGAAAAGGTGGAGAAGCGCAATCGCTCAGAATCCCTCATCATTCAGGCAGAGCGGCAACTCCGGGAAGCGACGTTGGATTTTGGAATGCAGTTTGTTAGTAGCTATCGCTCTCGAATTGAGCGGACAATTCAGCAGTTGCGTACCGCTCTTTCCCAAAACGACGATCGCGGCATCGACCAGGCACAGGCTGACTTGCAAGATGCTGTCTATGAACTGAATCGGGAAGTCTACCAGCGCAATAAAGAGGAAAAAGAAGAAGATAGCATTTTGGGTGCCATCAAGAGCTTCTTCCTGGACGATGACGATGATTACGATTACTACCAGGATGAACGGCGCGACTACGGCGGTGCCTACGGCAAGCGAGAGTATGGTGGTAGTCCCTATGGCGGCAGTTCCTATGGGGGTAGCTCTAACTCCTACGGTTATGGCAGGAGTGGACAAGACTACGGCAGCAGTGGACGGGCAGACTACGGCAGCAGTGGACGGTCAACCTACGGTAGCGGTAGTGGACGGGCAGATTACGGCACCAGCCGCAGCGGACGGGATAATGGCAGCTATGGTGAGCCGTCCCGCAGTGAAAACCGCTCTGGATCCCGCGATTACAGTGATAGTCGCTACAGTGAACGGGGTTATGGTGGTGGCGAACCCGCCCGTGGCGAAAACCGCTACAGTGAAGAGCGCTATCCAGATCGCAGTCGCTCTGACTCAGGGCGCGATCGCGACAACACCTCCTACCCGGATAGCCGCCCCTCCTACGATTCCCGCCCCTCCTACAATGATCGTCCCGCTAACCGCGATCGCGCCGAGCGTCGTCCTCCTTCCCGTCCTTCCCGCAGCCCCCGCCTCAATCTTAACCAGGACAATTGGGATGATGATGATGACTGGTTGTAGGGAAGCATTAGAAGAAGGGATGAAGGCTAAAGGATGAAGGATGAAAAATTTAGCCTTTAGCCCTCACCCTTTAGCCTTTAATTCTCCTCCTTCTGGCTATACTGAACTTCATGCAGAACTTTCGGAACTACTACGACATATTGGGCGTTGCTAGAGAGGCAACCGTCGAGGAGATCAAAAAGGCTTTTCGGCGGTTAGCCCGACAATACCACCCTGACTTGAATCCTGGAAATAAAGAGGCAGAGGAGAAATTTAAGGATATTAACGAGGCATACGAGGTCCTGTCTGACACGACCAAGCGTGCCCAGTATGATCAGTTTGGCAAGTTCTGGCAGCAGCGAGGTTTTCAGGGAGGAGCCGGACGAGCAAGTGCCCGTAACTCGAATGGGCGATCGGGCGATCGCTCAGCAACGGGTGAGGTAGACTTCAGCGAATTCCCCGACTTCAATAGCTTTGTCGATCAACTCTTGAACCGGCGGGTTACCAGTAGGGAAGGCAATTCCGGTGCTACCACCAGCAATCCTTCCCGTGATTACTACCGTCCTGGCACAACGCGCACCACTAAGGTCTACAGCACTCCCCGTGCCAGTCGTCGCGATGCCGAAGCTCGTTTAAGCGTGCCGTTGGAGAAAGCTTACCTGGGTGGGCGGGAGCGAATTCGTCTGGAAGATGGGCGATCGCTGGAGGTCAACATGCCTGCTGGGATGGTCACCGGGCAAAGGATTCGCCTTAAGGGGCAGGGGGTCAATGGAGGCGACCTGTTCTTAAAAATTGATATTGCTCCCCACCCGTTCTTCAAAGTGGAAGGGTCTGATATTCGCTGTCAGTTGCCCATTACGCCCAGTGAAGCAGTTTTAGGAGGTCAGGTCGAAGTGCCCACCCTGGACGGTCGAGTGAAAATGACGATCCCACCGGGTGTGCGCTCTGGGCAGCGGCTGCGGTTGGCAGATAAAGGCTATCCCAAGGATGATGGTGGACGCGGCGATCAGATCGTTGAGATTCAGATTGTCATTCCCCGCGACCTGACGACCCAGGAACGCGACCTCTACGAAAAGCTCCGCCAACTCGAAACCTTCAACCCCCGCGCCGATCTACCTGTTTAGGTGGAAGCTATAAAGCGATTGAGCAACATTTCCTAGTAGAGTAATCTAAAAGTTCTGCAACGTAGATACTGTGGAGTGTATTGATTTGCATTATCAAAGCATCAAAGTCGCATCAGGTTAGCAGTACCCCTATCGCAATTTGGTGCTGGATCTGGGTGGAAAACCTCGGAGGTCTGGGAAGTTTTACGATCGCCCCAAAAACTGACGCAATTCAGCCGTCAGGGCGTGGATCACGTCATGGTCATGTTCCAGTTCTTCGTCGGCTAGACGCTCAATTTTGATAATCGTTTCCTCTGGCAAAGCCAGTAGTTCCATGAGCCGCCGATAGGCTGCTTTTTCGTCTGGGTTAATTAGGGGTTCCCCCGAATGGCGGCGGCTTGCGCGGATCACCATATAACTCAGTTTTAGAACCAGTTCCCGGTCTTCTTCGGTTTTAATCCTGGGCACCAGTTCTTCCAGCGGAATATTTTGTGTAACGTAATCCCTGAGTTCTTGACGGAGAGGCTCTTCTTCCGCTTCATTCTGGGCAAACAGCTTGGAGAACTCAGACACCATCAAGTCAAGTTCTGTCGCAGATAACTCGCCATCTGACCAAGCCATGGAACAAACGGTACGCAGCAGGGTCATTTCCTGGGGAGAAATACCGGGTGGAGGAGGTACTTTCATGATCATAGGTAAACCTCTTGTTAAATCTGGATTTGAATAAAGCGAGGGGGGAGGAGTGAGGGGAGCGGAGGAGAAGGGAGTTGAAAGTTGAAAAATGGAATTCTTTGTCCTTTGTAAAGACCACTGACCAACGACCAATGACGACTGACCAACGACCAATGACGACTGACCAACGACCACTGACCAATAACCAATGACCAATGACCAGTAACTAACAACCAACCACTAACCACTAACCACTAATCTACACCTTCAATCGGAGCGAAGCCCTGCCGCTGTATATTTTCTGTTACAACTCGCGGTTCCAGAAATTGCAGAAGGTAATCGGGTCCGCCAGCTTTGGAGCCAACCCCAGAAAGCTTGAACCCGCCAAAGGGTTGACGGGCAACGATCGCCCCCGTAATTCCCCGGTTGATATAAAGGTTGCCCACTTCAAACTCGGCTGCTGCCCGTTCGATATGGGAGGGGGTACGGGAGTAAAGCCCACCAGTCAAGGCAAAATTAGTTCCATTGGCAATTTCTAAAGCCTCGTCAAAGGTCTTTGCTCGCATGACTGCCAGAACTGGACCAAAAATTTCTTCCTGGGCAATCACTGCTTTGGGGGAAACATCCCGAAAAATGACGGGACCGACAAAGTAGCCACCATCGGGAGCAGGCATCTCCAGCGCCACTTCAGATTCCATCCGTCCTTTTTCGATGTATTCCTTAATCCGATCGCGGGCATTCCCATCAATCACCGGACCAACTTTTGTACCGGGATGCTCGGTAGGTCCCAGGTTAAGCGATCGCACGGCTTCCACCAACCGCCGCAGAAAGGCATCATAAATTGGCTCCAGTACCACCACCCGTGAGCAGGCAGAGCACTTTTGACCACTATAGCCAAAGGCAGACTGTGCCACTCCCTGGACTGCCTGATCCAGGTCGGCGCTTTCATCCACAATAATGGCGTTTTTACCGCCCATTTCTGCCACCACGCGCTTCAAATGCTTCTGTCCTGGTTGCAGAATGGCAGCATCGGCGTAGATGCGACAGCCGACCTCCTGGGATCCGGTAAAGGTAATCATATGCACATCGGGATGTTTGACCATGTGTGCCCCAACGGTCGATCCTTTCGCTGGAACATACTGGAATACCCCTTTGGGAATGCCTGCTTCAATCAGGATTTCCGTTAGCTTTGCTGCAATCACAGAGGAGACTTCTGCGGGTTTGAGCAAGGTGCAGTTCCCGGCAACCAGGGAAGCCACTGTCATGCCCGTCGGAATTGCCAGCGGGAAGTTCCAGGGCGAGATAATCAGAGAAACTCCCCGGGGCTGGTAACGGTAGTGGTTGGTTTCACCGGGATAGTCATAGGCAACCCCATTTTCCAATCGTTCCATCTCATCGGCATAGTAGCGGCAAAAGTCGATCGCCTCCGATACCTCCGGATCTGCCTCTTGCACGACTTTCCCAGTTTCCAGCACCATCCAGGCAATTAGATCCTGGCGGCGCTGTTCCATCAGATCCGCCGCACGTCGCAAAATATTTGCCCGCTCTTTTGCTGGAGTGCCCTTCCATGCCGGGAAAGCGGCTTTGGCAGCCGCGATCGCCTCATCTGCCTGCTCCACACTGATCAACCCAATCTGCCCCACCTTCTCCTTGAAGTTGGATGGATTCAGTGAGTCCACCTGAGTTTCAGTCTGCACATACTTACCATTAATCAATGGCAGATAGGTTTTCCCTAGCTCCTGGCGCACCCGCTGCAAAGCATAGCGGATTTCCTTCCGTTGGGAGATATCAGCATAGTCAGTGTCCGCGGCATTTTGAAAGGACCAGGAATCTGAATTTATCTTTGATTCTTCATCGTTCATCCCTCCCATCACCGGAGGTGCCAGCAACTCTTCGACCGGACGCTCTTCCAGGTTTTGGCGCAGGAAGGAACTGTTGGCGGTATTTTCTAAAAGACGACGGATGAGGTAGGACATGCCGGGGATAAGTTCGCCGTAGGGACAGTAAACCCGTACCCGGTAACCCTGGTCAGTCATCGCTTTGGCTAATTTGTCTGCCATGCCGTAAAGGACTTGCAACTCGAAACGACGACGGGGAATGTTGAGCTTTTCGGCGATCGCCATCGCGTATGCCTGGGAACGGACATTGTGGCTACCGATCGCCGCATAGAGATACTCATGGTTTTCCAACAGCAGGCGGGTCATTGCCTCAAAATTAGCATCCGTCGATTCCTTATCGTTAAAGACGGGCTGCTGCCAGTCCTTTTGAACCGCCTTGATGGTTTCCTGATCCCAGTACGCCCCTTTCACCAGACGAACGGTTACAGGAGTCCCCCTTTCCTTTGCCCAGGCGATCAAGTCTTGCAAATCCTGATAGCTATCGTGCAGGTATGCTTGAAGTGTCACCCCCAGGTCACTACGGTTGCGAAACTCCTCTTCCACCAGTAATTGCTTCAGGATGGTGAGGGTCATGTCCTTGTAGTGGTACTGCTCCATGTCGAAATGAATCGCCGCCCCCAGTTCTCTGGCACGGCGAAGCAATTGACGGATGCGATCGCTCACCTTTTCCTGGCTCCCCTTCTCATCCAAAGGGTCAAACTGGGAATAGAACGCAGTCAGCTTCACCGACACCTGCACCCTGGGTAGTGCCTCGCCTTCTGCCTGGTCAATTTGCTCCACGGTTGACCAGCGTTTAGCCGCATCCGTCAGTTGTTCCAACAGTTCCAGGTAGCGATCCAGGTAAGACTGAGCCTCAATTTCGGTGATCACCGCTTCTCCCAGCAGATCCACCGTGAACGTCATTCGCTCTTTCCGCAGCCGCTCAATCGTTTTAATCACCTGCTGAATGGTTTCCCCAGCAATGTACTTATGCGCCAGGGTTTCAACTGCGGTGGAAACCGTCGTTGCGGCAAGTTGTCCTGGCATCGAGTCTGGATTGGCAAAGTTCAGCATTCCCTTCAGTGTTGCCGGTAACTCCACGGTTTCGTCTCCCAAGTACTCCTGTAAGTGGCGGGCGATTTCGGGTTTGCTTTGCAAGGAGGGCAGGCAGTCAATGAAGCGAAAAAGCTGTACCCGCACACCAGGATTGCCCATCGCCCAGCCCAGGAGCTTGTCATCCCATCGCATCTGGTCACGCATCTGAGCAAAGAACGAGCGATTTTCACGGGTCGCAGATAAAAGCTGACGGGCGATCGCTTGGGTATTTTCTTCGTAAGGATTGGGCGAAACAGCAACCACAGCGGCAGACTCCTGGTTTTTGGGAATCTATCTATTCTACCTCTGCTGGTTAGATCACTGGTTTGACAGACGTTTGAACCGTTTATTTTAGATGTGAGGTGTCAAATGTCAGGTGTGAGGCTGATTGACTACAAATCTTTTCACCCTGATGGTTGAAACCGCTGCTAAGTAGGAAGGCACAATTATTTGTTAAGATGCGGCAGCCTCTTCATCAAACAACAGACCCTTGAGCAGCATAGGTTACACTACGCTAACCCATTTACGTTTAACTTAACTCGCCTACTTACAACTAACGGTCAAAAATTGCTCCCCGCCGCTTTAAGTCCAGCACAGATTCTCTAGCTAATCCTTCGTTTCCACCCAGTCGCGCTTTTTCCAGGGTTGCACCAACTAGACTGGCATCACTCAAATCTGCCCCACGCAGATCAGAATTGCTCAAATTTGCACCGTAAAGACTGGCACCGCTCAGATCTGCCCTGGTCAAGCTGGCACGCCGCAAGTCTGTGTGGCTTAAAGTCGTTGCCCGCAGGCTGGCACCATCCAGTTTGGCATCTGTCAAAACCGCACGGCGCAGGTCAGCATGGTTCAATATGGCGTTTGAAAGGGTCGCTCCAGTCAGGTTTGCACTCCAAAGCTTGGCACTGACTAAATTTGCGCTGGTCAAATCCGCACTGATTAAATTGGCATTATTCATTTGAGCGCTAATCAGGTTCGCTGCGATGAGATTAGCACTGATCAGGTTCGCATCTGAAAGGTTTGCATTGACCAGGCAAGCCTGTGCCAGGTTGGTATTGATCAGATTTGCCCCTACCAACTGAGCAGAGCGTAAATCCAGCCCACTGAGATTTGCGGTAGAAAAATCTTCAACTGGGTTCAGTCCTGCTATTTTTGCCAGTTCAAAGAAGTCGTCAGTATTTGCTTCTGCAATGATCTGGATCAGTTCTTGAAGTCTCTGAAGAGATTTTTCACCAATCATTTTGCTAGACTGTCCAGCTAACATAGAGCTTTTCCCAGGGTGCAACACTGCTTTGACTACAGCGGATACCTCAAGGTTTTCGTAAAGCCCTAAAAGTTTACAATTCTTAAGCTAAGTAGGAAGTCTGTCCTTGGGACAATCTTCCATCAGAAAGACTAACTGCCTGGGCTTATTTTAAACAATCAAAAGGATAGCTGAAGCTATAGCCTCAACTACCCCTATCAACAAGTGCCAAATCAAATAAACGACTGTGAAATAAAAATAATAATAACAGGATTAAGCAACGTCCATCCTGGACTCAGCTAACCAGAGAGTGACCAGCCTTTCAATCACAGCCCGTTTAGCTGGACTCACTCCGTCGGGTATAAGGGATTCTAATAAGGCAGTGCGGTTATTGATAGAATCTGAAACAAATCGACTTCGATTTCCTGCCCGGGACTGAGGATATTCACCCTCTCTAACTGAAAAACTGTCCGTACTGTCGAAGTGAAGAGATTCTGATTGAAGCATGGTAAGTAACCGCTGAATCCAATTTCAAAGGGATGGCTGCACATCCCGGGGGATAAGAGTTGCGCGATCGCAAACTTGATCAAGTTTGCAGACCTAGACTGAAAGCAAATGGGAGTTCAAAAGGGTACTACGCTTTTAAACTCTAATGAAGTATCATCCCTGAAGAAAAAAACGTCAAGAGGGGCAACACCCATAAACAGAATACATCTTGTCAGAAGTTCTATCAGAATAAATGGATAGCTTTTCTACAAGTAGTATTCCCTGGCTCCTACGAGAATAACATCACGCTTAGGATGTAAAGAACGGGTTACACCGAATCTTTATATTACTGGTATAACTCAAGCTGGGCGTGCTGAAGTCACCCATTTAGGGGTATCAAGCATCGCCTATCCAGGTGAATTTGTCATTTCTAACGCCTAAGCTCCTGAATGGACAGAAAATGAAAGTATAATGGCTTCGACAGAGCGTTTGAGTGAGGGTTCAGTTTTACGCCTTGCGGGTATAGTTTAGTGGTAAAACGAAAGCTTCCCAAGCTTTAGTTGCGAGTTCGATTCTCGCTACCCGCTTAGTCATAAAAATCAGCTAAAGCAGAGCCTCTAGTGCTTTCAAGGTTTACAGGCATGAACACTTCCTAGTACGGAAGTTCTAAAAATTGGGTTCTTTTAGGCATTTTTGTGTTGGTTTGGGCATAAAATAGGCATAGTAAAACGCATGTATGCCTATGTTTTCTGATGATGACCTCCAATCACCCAGTGGGAAAGCTCGCAAGGGTTTAGCATCTGTCTCTATTGCTAATGGTTACTTGAGAATTCGGATCAGGGTTGGTGGCAGTCGCCAAGTTATGTCTCTGGGCTTACCGGATACGCAAATCAACCGCAAGCACGCTGAAGAGAAAGCACGCCGAATCAACCTGGATATTCTTAGTGGCAATTTTGATCCGACACTGGCGAAGTACAAGCCTCAAAGTGTGGTGAGTGTAAGCGAGCCGGATATTATGCCCAAAATTATCCCCACTGCTGTTGATCTTTGGAAGCAATTCCGGGACTACAGGGCATTTTCTTTAAAGGAAACAACCAAGTTGCACCATGAGGCATTAGCTCGCATTCTCGATAAAACACCAGCAGCCATCCCAATTACTGACGCACTAAAAGTGAAAGCTGAGTTGGAGAAGGTCACTACGGTTTATCAGGTAAAGCGGATTCTGACTCAACTGGGAGCTACTTGCAGATGGGCGAAGAAAAATGGATTAATTGACAGCAATCCCTATGAAGGGATGCCAGGTGAAATGCCCAAATTCCGCTATCAGTTGGAGCCGAAGCCAAATGCGTTTACCGAGGAGGAACGAGATCGCATCCTTGAAGCTTTCCGCAATCATAAAGGAAATTGGAACGGGCGAGGATATACAGGGTTTAGCTACTCCCACTACGCGCCCTTTGTTCAATTTTTGTTCCTAACAGGGTGCCGCCCCAGTGAGGCGGTCGGACTTCGGTGGCAGCAAGTAACTGAGGATTGTGGCTCTATCAATTTTGATGGTGCAATTTCCTATTGTTATGGAAAGCAAATCCGGGTCAAGGGGTCGAAAAATAATAAGGAAAGAACTTTTCCGTGTTCCCCAAGGTTGCTATCGTTGCTGCAATCAATTAAGTCTGACAATTGTACTCCTGCTTCGTTGGTGTTCCCCAGTCCAAAGGGAAAAGTTATTAATTACAATAATTTTTGCAACTGTGCCTGGGAAAAAGTTGTTGACCCAATTAAAACGGATACAACACCTTACAGTTGCCGTGATACGTTTATCACGACTCAAATTCTCAAAGGTATCCCTGAGTCTGTTATTGCTCAGTGGTGCGATACCAGCGTTGAGATGATTCAGAAACACTATGCAGATTTTCTAAAAATGTTGAGCATACGACCTGTTGATTGACATAAAATCCAGTTTATTTCTGTCTTTAATTGAGTATTGTTAGAGCTTTAATAATTTATATACTATGTTCCCGCAACTTGGCTGAAATACTATGCTTCTCTATACACTCGGAAAACAATTTTGAAAGTTTAAATATTTAAACCTTGCTTTTCAGGAAGAACGTATGGAAAGGGAATCATTAATTCAACTCCCCAAACTGTTGTTACCTCCAAAACGATTTTATGATCTTCTAAGTCTAGTACTGCACAATTTGATGTTTGACCCAAAATATAAAACTAATAAATTTTGGCAGTCAAATATTGGGCTAGCAAAACGCAATTATTTATTGTTTTGCATAGAAGGGTTTTACCGATTGTGGAAGAACCTTCCACCCGCAATTCGGAGTACAAGCGAAGAGGATGAGATGTTAGGGCAGGTGGTTCATTTGGAAGCCCAGTTTTGGCTTAAAATCTGGCGACTTGTGGAAGAGATAGAAAAACATGTTTTTCTTAAAAAAGTTGCGGAACTTATCTTTCACACATTAGTTGATGAGGGTAAACTAATGGCGTTCTACCCCTTCCTGCTGGAAGAGAAAATATCTAGTACTAAAATCATCCGAAACGTACAAAACCAAAATAGGCAGTTAGAGGATTTGACAAACCCATTTGATGAGGCAGAATTCTCTTTAACATCTAATTTTGTTGAATTGGCTACCAAGATGGCAAGTTCAGACGAATTATTCCGTAAGCAATTTTTTTCACCTATGGTGAAAAACCGAATGGAACTTTTGACTTTTTTGAGATCAACTGATCTGAAATTACTTGATGAATCAGGTAATGTTGTGGAATGGCGAGGCAGACCCCCAAAAAATAAGGGGAAAAATTAATGCATCAAGACAGGAATGTAGCTGAGAATGCAAAGTGATGATTACACAGGTACTCGCAAAAGCTCTTTAGCTGTTTTCTATGGCAGTTGCTAAACAATGCAAGTGCTGTAGTTTTTTCAATTAAATCTTTCAGGTTTCAAGCTGGACGAGGTTCAAGTCTTTTTAGCGAAAGGAATATATCAAATTTTTCTCTGTCCAGGGCGATAGGATGCGCTGAAAGCTTTACTTAGAAGGGCTTTCGGGGTTTATTTTACTTTTGTGGTTTTTAAGGGGACTGCCTTTACTCTGAGTTTATTGAGCTAAAAAAACACAAAAATGAGCCGACCGGTTTTCGTGAAGAAACGATATTTGGCTGAAGTAACGGGGATTTCGCCCGAAACCTTTAAGAGGTATCGTCTGAAGGGAATTTGGAAGAAAAACGTCCATTGGATACAGGTGAACTCGCGCTGCACTCTCTACAACCTGCCGCTTATCGTCGATTGGTTTGCTAATCAGGGAGATCCAAAAGCACACGAGCGTGCTATCGAAAACTACTTAGCATCTCTTCCTTCCAATCAACCAGGCAAACGGGGTAGAAGGAGGGCTGAATAGTGAACAACGGATTAAAAAGCGATCGCGCAGGTAGCACTGGCGATCGCTCACAACAAAATTTTTCCTCCCCCCAATATAGCAGCAAACCACCCTTTAAATACTCAAGTCGGCAGCATCCCTGTCCTATTTGTGAGCGGATAAAAGATGGGGATTGCCGTTGGAATGACAAGGTTGTTTTGTGCCACACCTATATTGATAAGGATCCCGGTATTCCTGGCTATGTTTACTCGAAAGCTAAGGATATTTGGGGAGTTTTTTTTCCACGAGGGAATGTTCGGGAAAAGGCTGTTAGACCAGAGGGTAAAAAGGAGTTCCTTTACCCCGATAAGAATGGAAATTTTTTGATAAAAGTCATCAGAACTGATGACGGGACAGGGAAAAAACGAATATGGCAGGAATCCTGGAACGGGAAAAGGTGGGTTAAACAAGTTCTCGATTCAGTGAAGTCTTGTGTACGGCTTTATCGGATTAGTGATCCGATAAATCAACAAGCTGTTGCATCGGGCGATCGTCTACTTATTGTAGAAGGCGAAGGTAAGGTGGATTTGCTGCTGGGACTGGGAGTTCCAGCGACTTGTTCCATTGGGGGAGCAGGCAAGTGGAGGAAGTACGGGTACCCAAATTACCTGGAAGATTTAAAGGGATGCACAGTTGTACTTTGCCCTGATCGAGATCGACCAGGGGTTGATCATTGCCTTGAGATTGAGAAAGATTTTTCTGACTGCGAATGGTTATACCCCTTTCCTGATTCCCCTGTCTGGAAAAACTTGCCCGATAAAGGTGGGTTGGATATTGGTGACTGGGTGACAGACTACAAATTAACAGCAGCGCAAATTATAGGAGCTATCCGCAAGAAAGATGATTGCAGAGCCTTACTCCAGCTTCATCCCGGACAAGCAGAGCGGAAAGCCACCGATCAACTGTTGCTAGAAATCGCAGAAGAAACAACCTGCTTCCATACGCCTGATAAAACTGCCTATGCTGATGTTTGGGCGGATGGTCTCCGCGAAACCTATCCAATTGGGCGAAAGAGTTTTAAACTCTGGTTAAAGCATCAGCTCTACACTCGCTATGGGCGAACAGCAAGTACTGAAGTCTTGAAAAAAGTCTTAGGAGTACTGGAAGCGAGAGCTATCTTTGAGGGCGAAGAACACGAGGTTTATCTGAGACTGGCAGAGTATAAGGGCAAGATTTACCTTGACCTGGGTACTCCAGACTGGAGAGCCGTTGAAGTTGACTCTGAGGGTTGGCGAATTATTCCTGTTCCTCCTGTACGGTTTCGCAGACCTTCTTCCCTTTTACCACTGCCAATACCTGAAAGAGGGGGAACTCTAAAAGAGGTGCAACAACTACTCAACCTGGAGCAGGATTCCTGGATATTGGTACTCACCTGGTTGTTGTTCAGTTTTTACCCTCGGTTTCCGCACCCAATTCTAATTCTGTATGGTTCGCAAGGAACTGGAAAAACCTACAGAGCCGAGACCCTAAAGAAGTTAATTGATCCCGGCAAGCCACTGCTAATCCCTCAGGTTGGTAGTTTGCAGAATTTGGCGATCGCAGCCAACAACCGCTGGGTGATGGCTTACGATAACTTATCTACGTTGGGAGCCGAGCAATCTGACGCATTGTGCCGAATTAGCACAGGTGGAGGATTTAGTACCCGCACCCTGTACGAAAATGATGAGGAGACTTTTTTTGAATTCCTTAGACCCCAAATTCTTACAGGTATCGATTCTCTGGCAACCAGGGGTGATATGTTAGAGCGGTCTCTTCTGATCCGATTATCTGCTATCCCAGAGGAAAACCGGATTACAGAAGCTGAACTAGATTTAACATTTGAGCAATTGCAACCTCGCATTTTTGGTACACTTCTCACCGCCTTAAGCCAGACCCTAAGCGTTCTTCCTTCCACCAAGTGTGTTCGCCTTCCCCGAATGGCGGACTATGCTAGATTTGCGATCGCTGTGGAAAAAGCACTTGGTTTGCCTGCTGATAGTTTCTGGAACGCTTATGGAAACAATAGACAGGAGGGGCATGAAACGGCGTTGGAGTCTTCACTGATCGCAACTGCCATACGGCAGTTTATGGGATATCGTCACCAGTGGGAAGGAACTGCAACTGAACTACTACCAGAACTAGAGAAACTTGTTGACGAGAAGGTGATTAGAAGCAAAGCGTGGGCAGGCAATCCACGATCGCTTGGCAAGGCTCTAACCAGACTTACGCCAGATCTACGGGGAGTTGGCATTGAAGTGTATCAGGGGCACAACTCCAAAAAAAACAGGCGAATCATCCGGTTAGAACGAGTGGACCTAGAAACGTCCGAAACGTCCGGCATGTCCGAACTTGCCGAATCACCAGATCCTACAGGCATTACAGCGATCACTCCAGGTGATGAAGTCACGGACAAGAACTATTCAGAAGATATTTGTGAGGTAGAAATGTCCGAGGAAACGCCTAGCTATACAGCTCCCCAAGTGAAAGGCATTGAGACATTTTCGGACGTTACGGACAAGAAAAAACAAACTGATGCCGCATCGCTGAAGGTGGGCGATCGCGTCATGTATCGCGGTGAGCGATACCCTGTTTATGCTGGTGTGCCCCTGGTGATCCATACCATCGAAGGTAGGTGCGTAGCCTGCGAACGACCGGATGGTGGATTAACAACCTGGCTAGATCTTGGGGATCTGGAACTCTCGTAAAACCTCTGCTATCAGATCAATCTACCAGTTAAAGCGAACCTGCCCCAGGCGGTTCTTTACAGGAGCGACTGTTTCAACAACACTACTGATAAGAGTATTTTCAGTAGTGTTGTTGTGAAAACAGTCCTCCTTCTGGCAGCAAACCCGAAAGATACCTCACGTCTGCGTCTGGAACAGGAGTTGCGGGACATTCGTGAAGGTTTGAGGCGATCGCAGTTCCGGGATCAGTTCGTTCTGGAGAGCCGATTGGCGACACGATCGCAGGATGTGCGACGGGCAATGCTGGAAGTGAAACCGCAGATTGTGCATTTTTGTGGGCATGGCTGGGGAGAGAAGGGCTTGGCACTGGAAAATGACGTTGGGGAGGTGCATTTAGTCGGAACTGAGGCGATCGCTGGACTATTTGGGCTGTTTGCAGGAAGGGTGGAGTGTGTTTTATTGAATGCCTGCTATTCAGAAGTGCAGGCGGAAGCAATTGGACTGCATATTCCCTTTGTAATTGGGATGAATGAAGCAATCGGGGATAAAGCTGCAATCGAGTTTGCAGTGAGCTTTTACGATGCCCTGGGTGCAGGAGAATCGATTGAGTTTGCCTATCGATTGGGCTGTAATGTGTAATAGATCAAACTTGATCTGGCAGAGTTTCCCGGCTCAACCTCTACCCGCGATTCGCGTCTTGACACGCTTTCCCTTGGTTTCACCCAGGATGGTCAGCAGCTCCTCACCCTCTCCAGTGATGGCACCCTGCGGGCATGGCAGATCGACAAAGGACTGGAGCAGGACAAGGGCATGAATGACTTGCTGACTCGCGGCTGTACCCACCTGAAAACCTATTTCAGCAACAACCCAAAAGAACTGGACAGGCTACCCGTCTGTCGAGAAATTCTCAACCGCCAATTATGAAGATGCAACAGGTTTCCACCAGTCCGTTGCCTTTTCTGTCTTCTCCCGACTGGTCAATTGTGAGTAGATCTGATCCGCCGCATCCACCGAATGTCCCAGCAATTCTGCAAATGCCTCATTTTGCTCCCGGTTGCCATATTTGCGTTGCCAGGTAATTCCAATCCGACGAAAATCATGGGGCGTTGTCAGCTTTGGCGTTCCAAACAGAAACGTAGTTGCTCCCACCATAGTGCGGCGCACCAGTGCTGCAAACTCACTCACTGTAAACGGTCTGCCAACATTGTGAACAAAGCGCACATTGTAACTACAGTGGACAAACACAAATTGATGCTCCGTTGGAATTTTGGGTCGCCAGACTGTCAACCACTCATCTATGTCCTGCGTTAAATGGGCAGGCAATCGATACTCCCGTCCTTTGCCAGTCTTTGAACCCGTTTTGTGGTCGTTCAGGGAAAGCTTCACCAAATAGCCATCTGGCTCCCTGAACAGCGTTTTGCCGAGTTCCAGTTCCCGTAATTCCCGTTGCCGCACCGGGCAGTAAGTCAGAATGGCAATGATCAAATACTTCTGCCAACTTGCCAGAATTGCATGGTCTGGTCGCTTGCTCCCACCCGTGACCTTCGCCCTTGCCGGAGCACAACAGAGTTTCAAGTACTTTTCAACCTTGATGCATTGCTCCAGGGAAATAAGCCGCTCCTCCAACCGCAACCGTGATGGTTCCTTCCGCCGCTTCAGGCTAATCTCATGTACCTTGTTGCGAATGGTTTCAACGGCTTCAATATCTCGGTATTTCGATTTTTTAGAACTTTTATAATGCAGCCATTTGGCAACATTCAACGCCAAGCAGCCAGCCAGATGCGCCCAGGCATAGGTGTTGCCCCTGGTATTAATCCCCCAGGCAATAAACTCTTCCAGCAGATCAATATCAATCAGCAAGGACAAATCCAGATCGTCCATTGACCATTCCTCGGTATGTATCAACCAGCCCCAAAAATTCAAAGCGATCTGGTGATATCTGGCGTAGCTGACCAGTCGCAAGGGGGGATCTTGGCGTTTCGGTACTTCGGGAGCCATCAAAAAGTATTTGAACTTGTCCAGTTGTTCCAGCAATTTTGGGGTCAGTTCAGCTTCCTGCAACCCATAGACAAAGTTGCGGTACGATCGCCGCCCTTTAGTTACCTTGGCAACTCCCGTCTTTGCCCTCAGCCGGGGAGCGTACTTGCCATCGTTAACTCCACTGGCATCCTCATACCAATCCTGAGCTGTCATCCATTGCAAAAAGCGGTTGAGTACAGATTTGTAATTTGCGAAAGTACCCTGGCTAATGCCCTCTTCCAATCGTTCAATCGCAGTTTGCATGAAATACAACTTCGCATCCTGAAATTGCTTCACCGTCAAACTTGCCAGAATCTTGTCCAACTGGGAATGATCAATCTCTTTGTACCCAAAACCGGGAAGCACAAATTTCTTGATCACCGTCTTCAGATTTCCAAGCAGTTTTGGATTCAGCTTCACCTGTTCTGAATCGGAAAATAAATCGATGCACTGGGCAACACTTGCCGGAATTTGATCTGGCGTAATCATAATTTTCAAATAGTTTTAGATTCGGCTTTATCTGGTCTGAACCGGAAAGTCAATCGAAGTGTCCAGTGATATTTCCGGGGTTTTGTCTAATTAATTATAGTATGAAATACAGCATAATCCCATGCATAAAATCAAACTTTTGATGCATAAGAGTACTTTTTGGATATTTTCGGATATTTTTGAAAAGCTTTCCTAGAAAGACTTTCATTAGAGCGCAAGAGATTGTTATAGGATTTTATAGAGTGGTTTTCCTAATAGAATCTATGTATATACAATTGGGTTTTTAATAAAAATAATTTGCTTGCGTAAATAGCTGGCAAGACTTCTAAATTTCCGGCTTTTGTCCTCAATAAATCTGATCTCAATTCATTTCCTTTTCGCCATAGTTCGGGATAGTTCTTAAGTTCCTGAACTGCCCCCTCCGCAATCTACTGGCGTAGAGATAGGGGCGCAATTACTTCTCCAT
Source organism: Kovacikia sp. CALU 1929 (assembly GCF_056784235.1). Lineage (NCBI taxonomy): Bacteria > Bacillati > Cyanobacteriota > Cyanophyceae > Leptolyngbyales > Leptolyngbyaceae > Kovacikia > Kovacikia sp. CALU 1929. The sequence goes on along the minus strand of NZ_JBXBCF010000059.1, from coordinate 116,903 downwards.
TTGATCCGCCAATTTCACAGACACAGTGATATTAATGTCATACCTGTTTAAACGGATTTGTGGGCATATCAAAGTTCAGGACGGGCTTGGCACTGCCAAGCCCGTCCGGGATCCGTTTTGGTTGCAATTCAAATTGGTGTCACCTATCCAAGTCCAGGCTCTATAGTTAAGTATCCCTGGGGGAGCGGGAGGCAATCAAGCCCAGAAGTGTCTGCTGTTCGACCAGATCAATTGAAGCCAAGGGAACGTGAAATTCTCATCTGGCGTCACATGAACAACTTGAGCTGGTGTGAAGTAGGTCAACGGTTAATAGACTGTGGTGAAGGAGCCGTAAGCGAAACAACCCTAAGACAGCAGGGTTGCCGTGCTCTTACTCAGCTAAGGAAGCTATTTCACACCCTGAAACTCCAAGATTCGGAGGGCAAGGCTGCTTAGCTAGGTCAACACGATTTTGATTATGGCTATTCCTCTCAAACTCCTGAAGAGGGAGGTCATTAACCCGTAAATCCCTGGTTATCGGGTCTTTCATTCAAACCCTTTCACTAAAAAAGCTTCCCCACAGGAAGGTTGGTAAAAGGCTGAGAGGTTAGAGAGTCTGCGATCGCTAGCTGCCACCGTAGGGCATGTAGGTACACCGCCAGGGTATAGCCGTTGGTAAGCTGCCATAGGTGTAATCAGTTCCATTCACGGTAAAAACGGTAGTTGATGTCAGGGGAGTGGAGGCACTGCTACCCATCCGGGCAATTCCACAGGCATTGGACTTGACTCTCCGGGTTACAGAGGCGTTGTAAGCCAATTTGTAGTAGGAGCCTGCGGTCTTGCCAACGATATAAATTTTGCCATCGGCAGTTTTGAAGTTGTTAGGGCGAGGTTGCTCCAGGGTGCCATTGACACACTTGGGCAGCAGGTCGGCGCTGAGGGCAGTCGGGTCAACGGTGACACCATCCACTTTGAAGCTGGTAGAGAGGGGAATGGTGCTGGAAGGGGTCAGGCGAACGACTCCACAGGCATCCGCTTTGACATCCTTTTGCTTTTCAACCGAACCAAAGGTAACGGCGACTTCAGCATTGGCACTGCCAGGAGCCAGGTAGACGTTGCCCTCAGTATCTTTGAAGGGGGCGTATTGAGCCAGTTGGGCGAAGGCAGGCAGTTGAGCCAGGAAGGGAGCGATCGCCAGGGTCAGACCGAGAGCAGCAGCGGCTCTTTTCACAAGTGGTTTGTGCATGGGTTTCTCTGTGAAAGGGTTAGATGGGGAGTTAGCTTCCCGCAGTTGGGAACTCTAAACCTTTATTCACCAAGTCTCCTGGGAGACATCGGGGAAGTTACGGAATTGATAGGTTGCGATGTAGGGTGTGTTGAATACGCATATTAATGGGAGTTATAGAGTTCAACTAGCTCTACCGCTGCCTGCTGATGTTTCTTTGCCAGTTCAGCAGGAGCCAGGATTAGCGCCCGGTTCATAAATCGGTTCACCCATCGGCAAAATTCAGTCAGCGATCGCTCTGGCAACTTAATCCGGTAGTCCACATAGGCTGGCTCATTGGTGGTTGGGTCAAGTGGTCCCCGTGTGATCTTCTGGCTTTCATGCCGTTGTTCACCCTCTAATATCACAGCGATCGCAGGCGGAAAGAATCGCACTTTGACCATGACTAAGGGCAGTTTGCCTTGGCGCTCTAACTGTTGCGCTTCTGGCTCTCCGAGAAACAAGCCCCAGCCATTGCTGAGTAACTTGTGGGCGGCTTTCAGGCTCTCTCTTTGTGCCTCTATTCCGCGTCCAACAGGATCAAGTACTCTGGCATGGTTTTTGAAGCGATCGATGCGGGCGATCGCTAGATGATGGGTGTCAATCTCTTCGTAGAGCAGATACCAGAAATTATCCTGATAAATGAGTTGCAAAGGGTAGACCTCTCGATAACCCTTTTGCCCCCGGTACGGATCGCGGATCTGGTACAGTTCCACAGCCAGCCCTTGCACAATAGCGGTTTCCAATGTATCCAGACAGTGAAATAGGGTATCCCGGTTTTCGCGCTTGACCATCATCTCTTCCGGGTCAGTGTAGACGATCGCCCGGTTAAGCTGAGTTTTCACAGGATAGAAAAACTCACCTTTGCCTGTTAGGTCTAGGCTCTTTAAGCGCTGGCTCAATTGTTTGTAAATGCGTCTTGCCTGGGGGTCGCCCTGATAAGTTGCCAGTGATGCTAAGGCATTTATCGCAAGTTGTAACTCTTCCCTGTTTAATGCCCCGGTTCCCAGGTAATAGCCCCAGTCGTGACGGTTTCGAGCCAGAATTTCGTAATCGCGCAGGGTTGCCAAATCCTTCTTCAAGGTGTGGGAAGAGTAAGCCGGAAGCTCAATATTGAGCTGTTGAGCCAGATTTTGGATGTGGGTCTGGAGCGGTTCCAGGGCATCCTCGTCTGGGTGCTCTGAGGCACGACGGCTACCAATGCCGGGATGGTGTACCAGGATGGCGATCAGCAGCATCAAGCGTTGGAAGGAGGCGCGATCGCTGTAGGGATGGAGCGCTGGCTTTTTTGCCATATTGAAGTGTCAAGAAAGATAAAGTATTCATCTAAAAAGTTTCAAATGGCTATAAAAGCCTTCATAAAGAGAGTTCCCCGACTTTGTCAAGAAACTAATAATTATTTGATTTAACTGGAAGATAACTGGGAACTCTCAGTATAGTGCGATTACACGGCAGTTTATAAGGGAGTTCGCTGTGTCCGAATCTTCACCTGTCTACACAGCCATTAGTTTTGCGCCCGTTCAGGGATTTATTGAGAAGTCTCGTAAGTTGCGAGATTTGTTTGGTGCATCCCTGATCCTGTCCTACTTGAGTCAGAAGATTGTTGAGAAAGCAGAAGAGCATCTTGGGAAGGGCAGTGTTATTTCGCCTGGTCTGATTAAGCATCAAGAGGGAATGCCTAACCGAATTTTGGTAAGGGGCGAATTGACACGAGAAATTGTGGAAAAGGCTCTTTTAGGAGAGTGGCAGAAAATCTTGAGAACTTGCCGGGAGTGGGTTGAGGACAATATTGGGATTCCCAAAGACCAGTATCAGTGGTCACAGAAAGAGGATCAGGTTGGGAAAGAAAAAGGGGAGTGGGAACGCTGGGGAAGCCATACCTGGGAGATTTTTATGGGTTGGGGACGACCCGATCCGAGCGATCCTGACAAAAATTTGATCAAAGCAGCAATGGACGACCTGGAAACCCGCAAGCTGAAGCGAGATTGGGTTGCTGTTAACTGGACTGGTGAAAGTTCAAGTTTGTCTGGAACAGATGCGATCGCGTGGCACCGGCTTGGTGAAAAGGATCTCGTTAAGCGGGATCTTAAGGGTGAACTAACATCAGAAGAAAGACGAAAACTAAAACAAGAGTTAGAAGATTTTTATTTCAGACTATCTCAAGCATTAGAAGAAGACTCATCTGATGAGGAGCTACCTCAAGGAAAGTTTCTTCGCTCTAATGAGCGTCTCAGCATTCCCGAATTAGCAAAACGCTTAGTAACTCGATACGAAGGTGTTGGTGAGCATCTAGACGAGTCTTTCAAGGTAGAGAGCTTTTCTGAAATGGTGCGAATGCCCGAACCTGGACAGCTTGGGCACTGGACAGGTTGGTTTATGGGTGATGGTGATGAGATTGGTAAGTATCTCAAGAACCTCAAGAGTGAAGCTGAACTTCAAGAATTTAGTCATGCAATGCGAACATGGGGAAAAGACTTCAAAAAACAGTTTCCTCAAGAGCTAGGCAGAGTTGTCTATGCAGGGGGAGACGATTTCATGGGAGTCATCTATAGCGGAGATCGACAAAAGCCAATTTCTCCTTCTACTGCATTAACTTGGTTGACTCAACTCAACTCTCAATGGACTACTCATAAGCAACCTGTCAGTCTTAGTGTTGGCTTTGTTTGGGCGGGTCATAGTGTGCCCCAGCGGGATGTATTGCAGCATTGTCGAGAAGCAGAAAAACGAGCCAAGAGTTTGGGGCGAGATCGCGTCACAATTCGAGTTGTTTTCAACAGCGGTCAAAAAGTTGAATGGACGTGTCCTTGGGACTATTTGGATATTTTGACGAAGTACCGCGATCGCAACGACAAAACCTGGGGAGATCCAAACCTTAACTGGACTCACCTCTACAGTGATTGGGCACAACTCAAAGCCCGTCATGCTATTCCCATACAAGATCGCTCCGATCAAGTGGACGATCGCATTGCCTTGAAGATATTTGAACTGTATTTCGATGACATAGAGCGTTTTGAGCAGTACAGCCAGGAAATTTTTAAGAAGGATTACACGCCAAAAGCAGTGATTGAATGGCTGGATGGTTTAGTGAATGTGGGGTGGCAATTATGTTCAAATACCTGATTACGATTCAGCCCCTTGGCTTGATGTATGGCAGTGCTGGAGCGTTTCTATCGCCTGAAAATCTGGTGGGGCGATCTGGCACGAAATTTCCACCCGATGCTGCAACCTTATCTGGTTTGTTGTTCAGTGCCAATAAAGAACAAAAGTTTTCTTCCCATAAGGAGCTAGCTGAACATCTTCGTGTTGCAGGTCCATTTTGGGCGTTTGTGGATGCGGAAGATGATTTTTATGTACCCTTGCCACGCCATAAGGTGATTGGTAAAGATGACTATGACGAATGGACAATCAAAAACTACAAATGGTGCTTGAAATCTGAAGGGGAAGATCCCGATCAGGAAGAAGAAAAGAAAAAAGAAGAGTCTGAGTATCGCTGGCTGAGGATTGACTATTGGGATGCGTCAGTAGAGACGATTTATAGCGATCGCACCGAAGAAAGACCTTCCGTAGCTGAGAATCCTTGGAAGATGTCACCATTCTTACATCCTCAGTTGAAAAAGGATGAGCGACATGTGCTTTCAGAGAAAGGGCTATTCCTCGAAAATGCCATTCAGATGAAGGAGGATACTTGCTTAGTTTATCTCTCCAACTATCTCCTAGAAGATGGCTGGTATCAATTTGGTGGAGAGGGGCACATGGTTGAAGTCAAGTCTATGGAACTACATCCTGAAAGTCGAGTTTTGAAACGACTACAAGCTCCCATTCAAAAAGCCTTTGCATTGCTAACACCAGGCATATGGGGTTCAAATCAACTTTCTACCCGTTATCCCAAGCAAGCAGGTTTTGCTGAGGACAACAACAAGATTACTTTGCTGACTGATAAAGCAGTGCCTTATCGCTATCGCATTGGGTATGGCGATAAGCCAGAGAAAAAACAAGATTTCCGAAGTCGCGACTCTGGACGGCTATCCCGTGGGCGCTATGCGGTGCCATCCGGCAGTGTGTACGTCTTACGAGAACCACTCAATGAACCGTGGTGGAACTTTCCGAAAAAATGGTTTCCAGAAAAGGGCTTGCTACAAAAGTTTGGTTGTGGGCTGTGCCTGCCCGTTCACATTGAAGGAGTTGATAAGTAATGTACAAAAAAGCATATGGCGTGATTGAAACCCTGGCTCCACTGCATGTGGGGGCAACCGCTGGGGAAGAAAGCGGCAATTTGAATCTAATTTTCCGCGATCAGTTTACTCAAACGGGCATTGTTCCCGGTAGCTCGATCCGAGGGCGATTGCGGTCTGAGATGCGAAGAGCAACCGATGGAGATGAAGACTATTGGTATGGGAGTGAAGCAGAAGAGGGTGTCCCGGATTCCACCAGTGAATCCATGGTCAAGTTTGAATATGCTTCGCTGCTCTGGTTGCCTGTTTTCTGTCCTGGTCAACCAATTGTCTGGGTCAGTTGCCCCAAATTACTCAAGCGTTACAAGCGTTTTGCCAAGAACTCTGAGAATTTGCCTGATCCTGAAAGCCTGAAATACAAGGGTTCAAGCAAACTTCAAGCACCTACCATTGAAGGTTCACCAAAGTTGTTTTTCAATTTTGGGTTTCTTACGGTTGAAGGAACTGAAAATTTATCATCATGGTTTCCACTAGGTAAGGAACTACCTGCGGTGGTGGTTGGTGATGATGAAATTGCCATGATCCACGATATGGCACTCTATCGCCAAAGTCGTGTCGCTCTAGACAAAGAACAGAAAAAAGTTTCTAAGGGCAAATTCTTCAATACTGAGGCACTACCCGAGGGCACGATCTTGGTTTTTCCTATTGCAATTCGAGAAGAGAAAGCTGAAGCAGACGACGCTCAAGTAAAGAAATGGCAACCCTTTGGAGCAGGTAAAACTAAGGCTGATGTTTACCTGGGTGGTCTGGAATCAATTGGCTTTGGACACTGCGAAATCACATTAGAAGGAGTGTAGGAAATGGGGTGGGAATCGTACAACCTCGATCAAACCGCGCATGATCTCGTGTTTAAGTACCGTAACAGTAGTGAAGCACTCCAGCAATCCTACAAGATGAGATCCGCTGTCGCTTACGGACTCGAGCGTTTTTGGGGTGAGCAACTGCGTTTGAGTGGCGATAAAGAGCAGATTTGGACAGATACCTGGTCTGAGCTACGAGGCATTTTGGCAGGAACTGGAATTCGTTTGCCAGCTAAGAATGCAAATCCTGAAGATCTGTGGAATTTTCCAATACAGCAGCGCAAGATTGCACTCGCCATTCTGATACAACTCTGCGACGCAATTGTGTGGTGGACACAACGATACAAGAAAACTGATAGTGGGTTTGATGGAGGAGATGATGACTGAGGCAAACTATGTTCCCCTCATGTTTCAGGCACAGATTCCTGATCGGGGGAAAATCCAGTATGCAGGTAATCCTGAGCCTGCGTCGAGATGGGTTAATCAATGGTTAAAAGGTTGTCCGCCTGTAGCTGAACAACCGGATGATCAGGTTCCCGTCTGGAAAAGGCAAAAACAGAACCCAACTGTTGAACTGCCTAAGTTTGGAGGTAACGTCAATATCCAGGAATATCAGTTTTCTTGGCGTTTTGTTACCAATAGCGGACAAGATGAAGGTGTTATTCGTCCTGTGATTGGTGCAAAGGGCTTACCCTTCTTCCCTGGTTCCAGTATGAAAGGAGCTTTTAGTCGCGCCTGTGAAACCGAAGAAGATCGTAAGCGATACTGTGGTGGTGAGGAAGTCAACGCACAAGGGGAAAAGTCCACAGTGCCAGGAAAGTTGCGCTTTCATGGTGGCTACCCCATTGATATGGCATCGTGGGCAAAGCGAGATCGCCTAGTGGATGTAGTGCATGGTCAGCAACCTTTTCAGGTGATCAGTAATAGTGAAAGTCACAGTGCTAATGTTCAAATCTCTCTCTATCAGCCCAAGTATAAATTTGGGATTTCAAGTGATGTCATTCCCAAAAATGATCCGGAGTGGGGAAAAATTTGGAATATCTGGGAACGCTCACTTGCAGGAGGTTTAGGGTCTAGAGTTAGTGCAGGCTATGGCTATGTAGAAGAAATTGAGTCACAAGCTCGAAAAATTCTATCCGTTCATCTCAGTGGCAAAGGTTTAACATCACAACTTTTGAACCGTACCCCTGAGTTTCGTCCCAATATGTTCAAAGCAACTTTGCGAGGTCATACCCTGCGAATTTTGGCAGGTATTACAGATGAAACAACTGCAAGGCTAATGACCAATCAACTTTGGGGTGGTATTCAGGGTGGAGCAGTTGTTGGGAGAGTTGGGATCAGCTTTTTAGTCGGTGCTGAGAATCTGAGCTTTGGTACACATACCTATCGACCTCAGAGTAAACCTGTTTCCATGTCAACTTACAACTTAGAGGATGGACGCTTAGATTTACTTCAAGTCAAGCCAATTTCACCTGAACTGAAGCTATTTCTAAAATATCTTGTATGGTTTGCTTGCTTAATGGGCGGCTTTGGAAAATCATGGCGACGTATTCATCATGATATTTTTTACAAGGACTATTTCAGAAATAATGATAAACCCATGATTGGTTGCCATTGGGAAATTTTAGAGGAATCCCAAAAGCTATGGGTTCTCACCAACAACATTAAGCAAATTACGGGTTTCCTAGACAAGGCTAGAGAGAGTGCGATCGCATGGTTGGCATCTGAAAACCAACCAATGGCGGAATACGTTCAAACCTGGCGAGAGGTTTGGCATCCCAACAAAGTCCAAGTTTGGGGCAGGTTGAAAAAGAAGAATGATGATACTCCTCTGAGTGAAGCTGTTCAGTGGTTTCATGGAAACTATGATGCCCAGCAATCTATTAAAGGCTCAGAATTGACAGGATGGTCCGCAAGACGGGGAGTTGACAGTCAAGTTGGAAGAATTTGGCATCGCATGTATCCCCACTATGTCAAGACTAAAGCTGGAAAGCTAGTTCGGATACCAGACGAGTATGTGGAGTTGCTAACTATCTTTCCAGATGAGTCAGATCTATCACAGCAGTTCCTAGATTTTCTGGACAATCACATTAGCTTTGAGCGGCTTTGGGGAGGTGATCAATCATGAATATCTGGATTTTGACGATCGGGAGTAGCGATGTCCAACTCAAGGTTAAGAATAACTGGACAAAATTATTTAGAGAAGGTCGAAGTCAGTTGAAACCCGATCGCGGCTTTAGTCCTCATCCTATTCCAGATAGCGATCGCTTGCGGATTCCTGCCAGAGTAATGGGCGTTATTTATAGCCAACCCCAGGCAAAACTTGACGATCTTGCTTTTCCGCTCATTGACAACTTTATTAATGAAATCAAAACGCAGACAATTGATATCGATAGAGTAATTCTGGTTTTGAGTGATCAATCGGTATTCATCGAGGCAAAGCGGACTCAAAATCATCCCTACTGGCAAGACACTTGTACATTACAAACCCTCTTAGAAAAGTATCTTAAAGAACAATTAAAAGAGGTTTCTCCGAGTTTAGCGTTTCAAGATCCTCCATTGCTTTTGAAAGCCAAGTCAACTGATGAAGGCTTGGATGATTGGAATGCTGTTCTCAAACTTGTGCAGGATGAATTTTCTTTGCTGGATTTTCCAGGTGATGCGATTGTTTATGTTAGCCATCAGGCAGGCACTCCGGCTATTTCCTCAGCAGTGCAGTTTTGCAGTTTGGCGAAATTTGGCGATCGCGTCCAATTCCTCGTCAGTAACGAACAAAACAAAACTCTCACCGATATAGTCGAAAGCTCTACCTATTTACGAGGAATTAAGCGAGAACAAGCTATAAAGCTGCTCAATCACCATGACTATTTAGGGGTTCAAGATTTATTAGTAGAGTATTTAGAAGATGACATAAAAATCTTGCTTGAATCAGCAATTCAATGGAACTTTGCTCACTTTGCTGAAGGCTATAACCTCATTAAAAGTAACAAGCTAATTAAAAAGGATGATAGAAGAAAAAGCTTTGTAGAAATACTGAGCCAAAATCCATATTTTCGTGATCCTGTTGCAAAAAGAACAGGAGACGATAAATGGTGGTGGGCAGCTTATGAGGCTGCTTACTTGAGTTTTATTCGCCTTGAGCAAGGAAATACCGTAGAAGCGGTCTTTCATAGCTTTCGCTCTGTTGAAGGTTTACTCAAAACCTGGGCTGAAAAAAAATATCCTGGAGAGCTTGTCACTACCAAACATCCAAGACATCAAGAAAATCCTCGCTGGGATAGAAATCTTCGTTTATACGGAGAAGATCTATACACTTTTCTAGATATTAAAAGAGAGATCGATCAAACTAAGGACTTTGATATTTGGGTGTTTGGAAATATAGTGATTAAAAGAAGAAATGATCTATTTCACAATATCAAGGGCTTAAACGATCAAGGAAATGTATTTGAAGCATGGCGATCATCCAATGAAACTCAATGGAAAGATCAAGCTAAAGAAAAATGGAAGAGCAGGGTTTTAAATTGTCTCAACTTTATCGTAAGAGAAGATTTTCCTGAAGGATTCAAATTAGAAGATGCCAGTTTGATGGTGAAGGTGCATCGGGAATTGGAAAGGGCGATCGCCGCCCTCTAACCGTTATCCCATCTTTCCCTTACCATAGAAAGACGATCGCCCCTTGCTTTAGCGTTAGACCGATGGTTATTAGTTCAGCCAAGTTCCCACAGCTCCCACAGTTAATTGGTGAAAAGCGTGTCACCTTTCACCACCTCAACTGGCAATCCTACCAGCAAATCCTCCATGCTCTACCCCAGAGCCGTTCCGCCCGCCTCACCTACGATCGCGGAATTTTAGAAATCACCATGCCCCTGGAAGACCACGAATTTGCCGCCCGCCTAATTGAGCTATTTATCCGCATCCTGGTAGTTGAGATGGGGCTAAAAATCAAAACGATGGGATCGACCACCCTGGAGCGGCAAGATCTGGATCGCAGCCCCGAACCCGATAACGCCTACTATATTCAAAATCAACCCCAGGTCGCAGGCAGAACCGTCAACCTGGAGAGCGACCCCCCGCCGGATTTAGTGGTTGAAATCGACATTACCCATACCGATATTGATAAGTTTCGCTTGTATGCCAGCATGGGGGTGCCTGAATTTTGGCGTTACAACGGGCAGATCTGGCGCATTTACCAATTACAAGAGGGGCAGTACCAGGAAGTTACTGCCAGTCCAACATTTCCCTTTGTAGCAAAGGAGAAGCTTTACGAGTTTCTGGCGCTGGCAGAACAGGATGAGGTAGCAGCAGAGCAGGCATTGCGGCTCTGGGTTCAGCAGCAACGTTTAGGTTAGCCAGTGAATCCTGTTGCCGACCCTGAGCGCCATACGGGCGATCGCCCAGGCTGCGCCACCGCCCACCTGTAACCATCGCCCGACTAATCCCAATGGCAAGTATCCTGCTTTCGTTTGTGGGACAACAAGACCCCTTTGCCAAAACGGACACTGAAGGGTCGATTGTGACCTTGATCCGGCATCTGGTGGCAACTCAGCATCGGCTAAAACGGGTGTTTTTGTTGCACACCGATGCGACTAAGCAAAACGCGATCGATACCCAACATTGGCTTAGTTCCGAACAAAATTTATCTGAGGAAACGATCACAGTTATACCAGTTAGTGAAGCTCTATCTCTCGATCCAATCAACCAAAGGTTAGCGGTACAGGAGGCTCGCAGAGCGGTAGAACTTGTGCAACAGGAACAAACAGAGCAAGACACCCTGGAATTCAATGCCTCATCTGGCACACCGGCAATGAAATCCGCCTGGGGCATTTTGCAAGCATCCGGTTATGTACAACATAGTCATCTGTGGCAAGTGCGTAATCCTGAGCAGATGAAGCCTGGTCAGCTTTTAGTATTTAGAGATGATGTAAACGCTTTAAAGAATGAATTCGACTTAAAACTAATCAAGCAACAAATTCAAGATTATGACTATTCGGCGGCATTCGTCACCTTGCAGGGGAGTGACCTGGCAACTAACGCACTGACTACATTGCTTAAATATGGGCGCTGCCGACTTTCACTAGATTTTGATCGCGCCTATGATGTGTTAAATCATCAAGCCAGCAATTACCCCAAACTTAACCAGGAAATCGTTGCACTTAGTTCTAAGAAGTTGAGCGATCGCTTACAAGCTATTTCAAAGCAAGACTGGCAACGTAGGCGTGAGATGCAAGAAGCGAATGATAAGGCGCTATTGTGTGAAGCCTATTTCAAGGCGTTAGTTCGACTAAAACGAGGAGAGTACTCAGATTTTCTGGTAGATGTTTTTAGATTATTGGAAAGCATTCCTAAGTTTTTAGTACAGTACCGAGTTGGGTTGGCAATCCCTCGATCGAAAGCTGAAATAGATTCTTGTTGGGCAAAGGTGAAGCAGTTCCAACAAGGACAGCTTTATGTCTATTTGCAAACTTACCAATTTTCTAATGGTAAAAGGCTTGAGCTGGATGGGTTTATGAGTCGTTATTTGTTGATGGCGATTCTGGAGTATTTTCCTCAGTTCAATGATATTCTTCCAGCCATGCAACGACTCAATGAATATTGTGATCAGCGGAATGAATATGTACATGGATTTAAGGGAGTATCCGCGATCGACAAAGCACATGAATTGATAGCCGATTTACGAAAAGTCTTGTTAAAAGCAACTCCTGTGACTTCAGACAGTCCCTTCGATCGCTTAAATCAGCAAATTTGTGAGTTTCTTGATCGTGCAGTACAAGCGACTCAATAGTTGGGACTGTCCATCATACACAGGAAAAATTACCGAAGAAAGCCTGTACTAAAGCGAATAAGTTCCGTAGAAACCGTGAACGGAAAAGTCTTTTTGCCTTTGGAGTCTAGTTGGTAGGAGTGCAGCCTGACCGGAATTCCGAATCAATTGAGCTGCGATCGCTCTAATTACCAGCTATGAAATCGCTTTATATCTCCCAGCAAGGTTGTTATCTCTCGCTTGCGAAAGAAGTGGTCATCGTCAAGCAGGACCAAACAGTGCTAGATGAGGTGCAGTTGCCCCTGATAGAACAAATCCTGATCTTTGGGCAGTCTCAGGTCACCACTCAAGTTATCCGTGCCTGCCTGCAACGGGATATTCCCATCGTCTATCTCTCTCGTATGGGACGTTGTTACGGTAGGCTAACTCCGATTGAGCGGGGCTATCGTTACCTGACTCGTCATCAACAGGCGATCTCTGATGACGTAAGATTAACAACTGCCAAAGCGATTGTGCAGGCAAAGCTGAAAAACAGCCGTGTGATTTTGATGCGTCAGCAGCGGCGGCAAAACTCGGATGTAGCCATAAAAGCGATTCAATCACTTGAATCGTTAATTCAGCAGATAACCCACATTGATTCAGTTGAACGATTGCTGGGAATAGAAGGAGCCGGAAGTGCCAGCTATTTCTCTGCGTTTGGTGAGTGCATTAGCAATCCAGCCTTTGAGTTTAGCGGGCGATCGCGTCGTCCTCCTGGTAACCCAGTGAATGCCATGCTCAGCTTTGGCTATCAAATTCTGTGGAACCATCTGCTCAGTCTGATTGAGTTGCAAGGCTTAGACCCCTACTATGCCTGCCTGCACCAGGGAAGTGAACGCCATGCAGCACTGGCTTCAGACCTGATTGAGGAATTTCGTGCCCCAATTGTGGATTCACTGGTGCTCTACCTGATCAACAAAGGAGTGATGGACAAAGAGCATGATTTTGAGCATCGGGATGGCGGGTGCTATCTCAATGAGTCTGGACGGAAGAAGTACCTGCGGGCTTTTCTCTTACGCATGGAGGAGAAGGGGCAGGCTTCTGCAACTTCATCTCAACCTGATCATGGCTCTGAACCTGTGCGACGCTTGAGGCGACGAGTAGCAGAACGAGAGGCTGAAGGTTTGGTTGAACCAGCCCTTGATACTCAACCACGACGACTACGCCGTCGCAGTGCCCAGCTTGAAACAACCGATCAACCACGCTGGGATATTTTGACGCAGCAAGTTAAGGCATACAAACAATTTGTCTATCACCCTAACCAAATCTATCGACCTTATCTGATTCGTTAATCGACTCATCAAACCTATTATCTTTCTTGCCCCGCCATGCTTTTCTACATTGTGACCTATGATATTCCCTGCAATAAGCGGCGAAAGAAGGTATCTGACCTGTTGGAGGGTTATGGTCAGCGGGTTCAATACAGTGTCTTTGAATGTATTTTGACCCAAGCAAAATTTGAAGAGCTGCGATCGCGGTTACGGAAAAAGGTGAATGAAGAGGAGGATAGTGTGCGGCTCTATCCAATATCGCGGCACACTTTGGGGCAGGTGGAAGCTTGGGGTGGTTTACCGCTACTGAAACCCAGGGGGTCGATCATTGTTTAAGGGCTTTTCCCGCGAGGGATCTGCTCTCCAGGCTGGGATCAAGGACTGTCGTACTAAGCCTCGATCAATGATTTATCAGGGGTTTTGAAACTTTGGAATAGATGAGATAATGAAGCTGGCTCTCCTAAATCCTTATCCCTCGCAAATCCAGTTTGGACATTCGATGAAATAAGGGTTTTGAAGAGGGCAGTCCCCACTCGCTGGGGAAACCAATTGAATGGAAACGAAACCTCGGTCTGTGTAACCGATCGCTGCAATGATGTGTCGTCCCCACTCGCTGGGGAAACCAATTGAATGGAAACTCGATTTCGCAATCGATTTGATCACAGTATTCGTCTGTCCCCACTCGCTGGGGAAACCAATTGAATGGAAACCTAGGGCATTCGGCGGCTGATACCTCCGATCAGCAATCAAAGTCCCCACTCGCTGGGGAAACCAATTGAATGGAAACAGCCAAGCTTTTGACCGCATATCCAGCACAGTTTCTTCTTGAGTCCCCACTCGCTGGGGAAACCAATTGAATGGAAACGCCATCCGACTCAATCTTTTGATCTACCCCGATCAGGTTCCCGTCCCCACTCGCTGGGGAAACCAATTGAATGGAAACGCACCCAGATGCCCGCCTCGTCTGCCGGGTCGTTCCAGGCGAGTCCCCACTCGCTGGGGAAACCAATTGAATGGAAACGTATTCGGATCTGCGATATTCTGTGCAACTTTATCAAGTGGTCCCCACTCGCTGGGGAAACCAATTGAATGGAAACCTCAAGCTCTGTCACTCTTTTCTCTAAAACCGACAGCCGATGTCCCCACTCGCTGGGGAAACCAATTGAATGGAAACATAAAATAATTTCTGCCTTTCTGCCCAAGAAAGATCGAGGTCCCCACTCGCTGGGGAAACCAATTGAATGGAAACAAGATTCCCTGGTGTCCGGTACGAGTAGCTGATCCGGTAGAGGTCCCCACTCGCTGGGGAAACCAATTGAATGGAAACTCTACGACAACATCGTTAATCCCTCTACCTGCCTGAAAGAGAACAAGTCCCCACTCGCTGGGGAAACCAATTGAATGGAAACGAACCCCGTCCTCTGCTGAGTAGTAGACGACGACTCGGCGGATGCCTGTCCCCACTCGCTGGGGAAACCAATTGAATGGAAACTAATTAACTTGACTGGGAACATAGGGAATAGACTCATATCGTCCCCACTCGCTGGGGAAACCAATTGAATGGAAACCATTTGAATCGCCATCAGTATATTGAGTTCCGCCGCCGAGTCCCCACTCGCTGGGGAAACCAATTGAATGGAAACGAGATAAAAAGAAAAGACGTATTCGTAACGGATTAATGATTGTCCCCACTCGCTGGGGAAACCAATTGAATGGAAACGGCCTGATCTGGTGCGAGTAATAGTTCGACGTGTTGTCCCCACTCGCTGGGGAAACCAATTGAATGGAAACTATTGTTGATGAGAACACTAATCTAATTCCCCCTTCTGAAGTCCCCACTCGCTGGGGAAACCAATTGAATGGAAACTTCTGGAGTAATTGAAGTCTCCAATAAAGACGGACTCAAGTCCCCACTCGCTGGGGAAACCAATTGAATGGAAACGTGCCGACCCCATCAGTAGAAGCATCTGAGCCTCCACGTGTCCCCACTCGCTGGGGAAACCAATTGAATGGAAACTCCAGTCAATCGGTGTATCTCGCCAATGCTCCTTTGCCATGTCCCCACTCGCTGGGGAAACCAATTGAATGGAAACTGAGATGAAGGGGAACGACTACAAGAGGGGGAAGCCTCAAGTCCCCACTCGCTGGGGAAACCAATTGAATGGAAACATCAGAATTGATTGACCATTGGTAGATCCTGATAGTTTGAGGAAGTCCCCACTCGCTGGGGAAACTAATTGAATGGAAACAATTGAAATCGGGCGATGACCGATAGGTTTCCAGTCTTCAGGTCCCCACTCGCTGGGGAAACCAATTGAATGGAAACCGTTCTGGGTAAAGCTGATACAAATGAGCGTCGTAGGGGTCCCCACTCGCTGGGGAAACCAATTGAATGGAAACTTCGACCGACACCCTCCCCTCTCGCAGCGAACCCCAAAGCGAAGTCCCCACTCGCTGGGGAAACCAATTGAATGGAAACTTAATCCAGGCGATAGAACTAGCACTAACAGCTTTATTGTCCCCACTCGCTGGGGAAACCAATTGAATGGAAACCCAAACTCAGCCGTCCACATGGTTCCAACCTTATAAACGTCCCCACTCGCTGGGGAAACCAATTGAATGGAAACATTTCCTCAACTCCGTCAATTCCCTGGGGATTCTGGCGGTCCCCACTCGCTGGGGAAACCAATTGAATGGAAACAAGAGTAGAGCCAACCACGCCTCAAAGACTCCCCTTGAGTCCCCACTCGCTGGGGAAACCAATTGAATGGAAACTAAGCCACCTTTCCTAGACATATATTTAACGCTTCGTGTCCCCACTCGCTGGGGAAACCAATTGAATGGAAACTTGATGGGAAGAAAGCACAGTAGCGTCATAGAGATACCGACCTGGTCCCCACTCGCTGGGGAAACCAATTGAATGGAAACCTGATGACTATCTGCAAACTGGGATGAAGGACATCACTTTAGTCCCCACTCGCTGGGGAAACCAATTGAATGGAAACCTCCTGTATTTCCTGCCACTTCACTCGGACAGACACGTTTTCGTCTCCTGTGTAGCGTTAATGCTCCTGACAAACCGGGAACTCTAAACTTACTTAGACATAATGCACCCGCGATCGCTCGGAGAACTCGGCGATCGCATTTTTCTAGGTGACATTCCCATAGGCAACGGCATGGGTTGGGCAATAAGTGAGGGTACTTCTCCCACCGTGCTTACCTATGAAACTGAAAATCTTCACCCTGCTGAGCTTACTCAGCCTCTCGTTGACGTTGACATCAGGCTCCATTGCTGCCTACGCCACCAGTGATCCGGTTGATCCTTATCCAGCCTTCATTTACCCAACACGAGGCGTTCTCACCAGTGGTTATGGCTGGCGCTGGGGACGAATGCATAAAGGAATTGATATTGCTGCTGCCACAGGTACACCCATTGTTGCCGCTGCTGAGGGAACTGTCACCTTTGCAGATTGGAGTAAAGGGGGGTATGGCAATCTAGTTGAAATTCAACATACTGATGGGAGTCAAACTCTGTATGCCCATAACAGTCGGTTGTTGGTTCACAAAGGCGATTATGTAAAGCAGGGGCAGGTGATTGCACAGATGGGTAGTACAGGATACTCAACAGGTCCTCACTGCCGCTTTGAGATTCGTCTTCCGGGAAAGGGAGCCGTTAACCCGATTTCGTATCTCAACAGTTCATCTCAAAACTATGCAGCTAACCGATGAGCGGTCAGAGGGGCTGAAGTAATACTTACCTCTCTGGTTCTGGCTCTCCTGATGCAGAGAAGCTAGTTGAAGGAACGCGATCGCCAATATCCTTTGAGACAACCACCAGATCGCAAGATGCTGACGTTATGGCGTGGATAAAGCAAAGACAGGTTTTCCAGTCGTAATGACTTGTTCAATAATATCAGTCGCTCGATGCACCCCACCTGCTTGCCTAATCGCAGTTTGGAGCCTACCTGCATTCTGCCGATACGAATCTTCACGCAAAACTCGCTGTATGATTGTCCGCAGTCTGGAACTCGTCAAACTTCTTAAGCCTAATACTTCTCCGGCTCCAGTTCTGGCAAGTCGTGCTGCAATACCCGGTTGTTCATTGGTAATGGGGATGGCGACCAGGGGAACTCCGCTACTTAATGCGGCAAGAGTCGTATTCATCCCCGCATGCGTAATGACAAGTGCCGATCGATTGATGACCTGCTGGTGAGGCGCATAAGGAACAACCAATGGAGAACCTGGTAATTCACCAAGAAGATCTTGTCGCTTTGGGTTTCCAAGTGAAATTACAAGCTGTACGTTAAGTCCAACGCAGGCAGCCGCAATCGTCTGAAAGATTTCGGGTCTTCGATTTTGTAAGGTGCCCAGGGAAGCATAGACAAGCGGATCTTCTGTGAGTGATTCAAATGGAAATGAAACAGAAGGGAATGAAAGTGGCTCTACCCCAGAGGGGTCTTGGAGCGGTCCAACGTAATGAAAGCACTGAGCAAGTTTGGTCCGTGGGAAATCAAATTCAGCAGGAATCTGGCACAGTTGAGCAAGTTGAGATCCCGATTCTTCGCGGTTGTTAAATGGTAGCAAGTGCCATTGTTGACGTTGGTGGTTGACTAGCTTCCATAATGGTTGGGTCAGTTGCCGCACCAAACCATTGGCAATCTGATTGCGTAGCTGCGCCCACCAGACGGGGTGATAACCCCAGGCTGTAAACCAGGTCGGAACATTGGCTTCCTGATTGATTAACAGGGCATTACAGATTGTAATGAAGGGAATCTGCAAATAGTCTGCGATGCTGCCCCCCGCAGGGGTGGACTGGTCAACCAGCAGGGCTTCTACCCTCGCAGCGTTGAGTGCAGTGGGGGCTTCATTAAACAGCATTGAGGTTTCCCGCTCAAGCCAACTCAGAGTGAATTTTAGCCCTTCTATTCCACTGAGCTTGCCTAATCGAGAATAAAGCTGCTCTTGAGTTCCGAGTGGGAATTCCGCTTCGCCAACTTTGCAAAAATCCAACCCCGTCCTAAGGACTTGTGTTTCAATATCCGAGATTCCAAGCAAGGTAACCCGATGACCCCGACGCTGCAATTCTCGACCCAAAGAACACATCGGGTTGAGATGACCAATCGCAGCAGGACACAAAATACCAAAGTGAGTCATAAATACTCAATTAATTTTGCACTACGAAAATTAATTTTACTCCTATTAACCTGTCCACTTACTTCCTATACAACAGCGTTCTCAGTTTTGCCTGTCTCATTAAGAAATGGCTTTGAGTCGGCAGGATGTTGAAAAGATGCTGGGCATCACCCTTCAAGAGACACGGTTTTACAGGAAGCCAAAGCCGAAGGGCAACAGGAAGCCCTGATACACTTGCTTGAGCGATTGCTGACCAGACGACTCCAGCAAGAACTCCCTGAACCAGTACGATCGCAGATTGCATGCTTATCTGACCCCCAACTGGAAGAATTGGGTGAGGCGTTATTGGACTTTACCAACCTGAGCGACTTGCAGGACTGGTTAGAAATTCAGTCTGTCACTTAGCCTAACCGCGTATACACATCTTGCTTGATCAGAAAACGGATGCTTAATGCGCTTCCTAAACCCTGATTTCGTAGGCTATTCTCAATAGCTCTTGATTGTTGGGAATTCTAGAATTTGTAAAAGTCTTATCTAGTGAGGGTTTCAAGAGATGTGTAAGTTGAAGCTGGACTTACTGAATACACGGCGGTCACTTAGCTGAAGGAACGGGGTCAGAGGCATCCACCCGATCGCGCAACTGCCTGAGTTCCTGGTTAAGTCCCTGCTGGCGTTGAATCAATTGTTTCAACTCAGTTTTCGTTGCAAAGTTTCCTTGTCTCAGGGGTGAAGACACTTCATTTAAGCAAGCCTCTAACCCAACCGCAAATTCGTAACGGGTAACCGGGTGGTTGCCCTCAGTAGAGGTTTGAGGATAGCTGGATAGGCAATTCAACAACTGTCTGGCATCGGGTGACAGCGGTTGTTGCGCCAGCACTTGTAGGGGAGCGATCGCCGCCAGCGTTGTGATTGTGTTCAGAACCAGGGAGTGTAGAAGTTTCATAGGGTCACGGTGATCAAAGCAAACCTCCCTCCAGGTTAACTAATTACCATCGCTGCCAGCTTTTGATACTTCCGCTCCAGCACTGCCAACCGCTTATTCATGGAAGTGATAGATTCCACATCCGTTTTGCCCAAATAAGCGGCGATCGCTTCCTGCACAACTTCACTTTCACTCTTTCCTGCCTGCTGGCAAAGCTCCTGAATCTGGATTTTCCAGCTATGGGGAATACGTGCCCCCACCATTGGCTTCTGTCCGTCGCTCATGTTATCCCTGCAATCCTGGCTAATTGTTTTCAGTTAGAGTGCCCAGCCTTTTCATAGCCTGCTCAACTGCAAACTTCGTTAACCGGGTTGACCCTGACCAGACGCAAACCTGCCTCTTTTCTCTGGTTGCAATAAGGGGGGGTACGTTTGCATTAAAGCGGGTAATTCCAGGGGGGACTGTGACAGTTCCAGGGGGAACTACGAAATATTGGGCGTTGTGGGTCTTACATCGGGAAACCTTGTTTTCCCGGTGTAGAATCTCTGTACTGGTGTATTGAGATGAATTGTGAAAATTGCAGGGCATGGTCAAGCCAAAATTTTGACTCAAGAAGAAATTGATCGATTGTTTGAGGTTGGACTAACGACTGATCGCGATCGCGCCTTGTTTGGGGTGTGTCTTTACACCGGATGCCGCATTAGTGAATCCTGCTCTCTCCTGGCAGCCGATGTATATGGGGCAAATGGGCAGGGTTAGACCCAGAATCACCCTACGCAAGGCAAACACCAAAGGGAAACAGGCTACTCGTTCAATTCCAACCCATCCGGCGCTGGCTCACCTGCTGGAGCAACATTATCCAACCGCCGGTGAGATGTATTTGTTTCCAGGACGGCATCAGCGCGGGCATGTCCATCCCGACTCAGCCGCTGCCATCCTAAGAGACGCTTTGTTAACCGTTCAGGTTGAAGGTGCCAGCACTCACAGCTTTCGACGAACCGCACTCACCCGGCTGTCTAATGCCGGGGTGCCCTTGAGAGTCATTCAGCAAATATCAGGACATCGTACCCTTTCAGAGCTACAGCGCTATCTAGAAGTGACTGAGCGGCAGGTAGAAGATGCGATCGCTTACCTGTAAAGAAGCTGTTGTAATTTTACGAAAATGCACCTTTACCATTGTCATGACGGAATTTTACTGTCCTAGAAGACGATTAAGATCCAGTAATCTGCCGAAACCAATTGGCATAAGGAATCTGCCCAACTCCAAATGCTCTGGACTTTCAGGTTTGTAGTGAACCCAGAAGGAAAGTTTTGGCGGTAAGCCTACGACTGTACCAAAACCTTCAAATCGGTAATCGGAATTTCCTGGAATGTCAGGATTTCCACTCTCGTTAATTGGAAAGGCAGGAGGCAATCCCTTATCTAAACAAGCCTGGTTGATTTGATCAACGGTTTTGCGAGAATTTGCCAGCGCTTCCAATAAAATTTTGACTACACTAAGTGTTGAAATAGACATAATATAAATATCCTCAAGCACTCGCTCCATAAGCACTTCAAGTCACTTTAAAAGGGTTTCTGAAGCCATATAAAGTGAGCTTTCTATTTTCGCTTAAGCCTGGAAATGGGAAATTTCCAAGAATCCCTAAAAATCTCAAAAGCCAGTTTTTCATCCATATAAAGTGGCTGATTAGACTCTTTGGCGTTGCACCTTCTAGTTGAGTTATAGATTGCTTCAAGTCAGCCTTATAGTACCCTCAAGGGTTATTATTAGATGTTTGAGTAACGAAGGCTAACCACATTGTAGTTTTTTGTTTTATAGCAGTAAGCAACCGTTGAATAAGACTGCTTGAGAGATTAAAAAAGCTATCTATCTTTAAAAGGTACCCTTAAAGGTAATCGACACATTAAAGCAAACTTTTCAGAATTAAGTTATAGCTGAAAGCGATCGTCGCCCTGGCTGTTCCCTTTAATGTCTACTGGATTCTGGGAGTGAAAGTCATTTCAACCCTATGATGTGACATCACACTTCAGCCTGGTAAGTCTAGGGTCGCAACTGGTAGAAGTAACTGGGACTGATGGAAGCGATCTGTTCAGACAAGCGATCGTAGTGTTTCTTCGTGTTTATTTAGTCGGCTTTTGCTGCTTCAACAGAGTTACCAAAATTATCATTTCCCCAAGAATTCAAGCCGAATTACTACAGCTATCAACCGTTTAAGTAGACATTTCCACACTCGCAGCAACCGGGTGGCTCAATGTCTTTTCAGTTAAATATCTCAAATTTAGAGAGGTCTATATTCATGCTTAATGGTTTTCGGATTGCAGTTGGCTGCACCCTGTCCCCAGTCCTGGCAGTGGGAATGGTTGCAGGCGCGGTACAAGCACAAGACTTCAATGATCCGACCTCCATCGCCTGGAAGTTTGGTTACGGTCTAACTGATGCCGCCTATTCTAAAGCCTGGGAGGACTACAAGAAACAAGGTTTCATCCCCATCGACATTGAAATGGACAATGGCGGTGCCACCTACTCCGGTGTCTGGCAGAAGAATACAGATGGGCGCGACTGGGTGAGTTGGCGACGGCTGACTGACGAACAATTTCACAAAAACTGGGACGAGTATCGTAAGAAGGGCTATCGCCCAATTGATCAGGATGCAGAAGTAATTGGTGGAAAACTCCTCTATTCCCTGGTCATGGTGGAGAACAAGGAAAGACTTGATTGGATCTCGAACCGTAACCTCACTAGTCAGCAATTCGCCGAAAAATTTGCGGCAAATAAAGCGAAGTACAAACCGATTGATATTGACGCGATCGAAGTAGGCGGGAAGATGCTTTATTCGATCATCTGGGTTGAAAATAAATCGAATCAGGGCTGGATCGAGCTTCGTGATATGACACCGGATGGCTATGGTCAGAAGTTTGAGGAACATCGCCAACAGGGCTATCGAGTTGCCGATCTCGATTGCTACAAGCGCAATGGCAAACTGACTTATGCTGCAATCTGGGAGAAAAACCAACCGGGGAGGGGATGGGCTGCGCTGCGCCAGATGTCTGCCCAAAGCTTGCGCAACAATTGGCATAAGTATTCTGATCAAGGTATGCGCATCGTTGATATTGAAAGCTGCCCTGCAATCAACGGTAGTGGTACAGAATACGCCGCCGTTTGGCGCGAGAATGAGGATCGCTTTGATTGGTCCGGGCGTGAACAAGCCGAGAAGGAGCTATCGGACTACGCCAGCAAACCAGGAACTCCTGGCGTTGGTGCTGCCATCATCCGTAATGGTCGTGTTATCTTCCGTGGTGGGGCAGGCTTTGCAGATAAGGACAAGAACATTACTGCCCATAGTGGCACCATCTATCGCCTCGCTTCTGTAGCCAAAGCTGTGACTGGCACTTTGGCATACGATCTTGAACAAGCGGGAATCATTAATCTAGACAATCGCACTGACACAATCCTTTCTGGGCTGGGGACACAGCACCTTCATACTGTGCGGCAATTGCTACAGAATACGGGTTGTGTGAAGCATTACACGAGTGATGGATTTAACGACAACAGCACCCAGGTTCAATACAATACTGCTCTGGCAGCCTTAAATAACCATATGGGTGGAGCGATGAAAACCAATTCCTGGATCATTTCAGGGTGTTCGCCTGGAACGCGGAACTATTCCACCCACGGCTATACGCTTGCCGCCGCCGCGCTAGAGGATCGAGCAAATACGTCCTTTGCCAATTTAATCAAGACCCGGATTGCTGACCCATTGGGACTCGAAACGCTGCGGGTCGAAATACGCTCAACTCCGGATTCCTCAGGTGAGCGAGCGACAATCATTTCTGATGGCACCAAGGTGAGCAAATCGGAATTTGAGAATGTTAGTTGGAAGGCAGGTGGTAGCGGGATGGAATCCTCCGCACTGGACCTTGCTTTGTTTGGTGATGGGGTTCTGCGCAACCGCTATTTCCCGCAAGCTACCCGCGATGTTATGTGGAGTGGGGGAACTGGCAATGGACGTGCCAATGGGTGGACCTTAAATGCAGGGGCAACCCAAGCAACAAAGGGTGGCGACAACCAGGGATCTGATTCGCACATTCGCATTGATGTTGCCAACGGGATAACTGTTGTTGCTTTGACAAACACTAATCCCCCACCTGATGAAACCAGTACGCTGACGCAAAAGCTCCTGACCATCGCACTCTCTAACCCGTAAGGCAGGTTGGGCAGACTACGCCGGATTGTATTGACTGAGCTTTTTCATGGCTAAGGCTGTTCGCTGAATCAAGCACCTGGGCACACTGAGCTTTACAAATTTTGTAAGCACGCCTGATGATAAGTACCCGGTCACTATGGCTTGTGATCGGGCTTTTTGCTGAAAATGGAAGATTTCACTGCTGTCGATGTTGCTCTTGACTCTGGCTATTACCAGGGACATCCTGAAGCCTTCCCGCTGGTGCTGGTAGCGATCGCCGTTCTAGTGGTCGTGCAGTGGGGATTACAGGCTCTGAAAAATAAGAACTAGACACTCAGGTACTTATGTACTATAAATAGATTTTCCTAAGTCTTTGAAGGGCTTTGGGCAATCAGGGGAGTCTGCCGTCTGTCGTTTAGAGGGACGGTTGTTTTGTTCGTCATCACTGTAACTGCTGGCTTTCCTTCGCCTGCCGCTGATTTTGTTGAGGGTCCGCTTGATCTAAATCAGCATCTAATTCACCATCCATCTGCCACTTTCTTTGTCCGCGTCAGTGGCGATTCCATGATTGGAGCAGGCATTCATCCAGGTGACCTCCTCATTGTGGATCGGGCTGTAAAGGCTATTTCAGGCAAAGTTATCATTGCAGCCATTAACGGAGAGTTAACCGTCAAACGATTGCACCGGAACCAGGGGCAGCTCTACCTTGTTTCAGAGAACCCAAACTACCATCCCATTCTGATTGATGAGGCGATGGAGTTTGAAACCTGGGGCGTTGTTACCACCGTGATACATCGGGTCTAATGAAAGTTTTTTCTTTAGTCGATGCCAATAATTTCTATGTCAGCAGTGAGCGAGTCTTCAACCCCAAACTACAGGGGAAGCCAGTTGTGGTGCTCAGTAATAACGATGGCTGTGTTGTGGCGCGATCGCAGGAAGCCAAGAAGCTGGGTATCAAAATGGGAGTGCCCATCTTCCAAATTCGATCGCTGGTCAAGCAGCACCAGGTACAGGTCTTTTCGTCAAACTATACGCTGTACGGAGATATGTCGATGCGGGTGATGGATACGCTGGCACAGTTCACTCCTCGACTGGAAGTATATTCAATTGATGAGGCGTTCCTGGACCTGTCTGGTTTTACCCACCGGGATCTAACGGAGTATGGGCAAACTATTCGGCAAACGGTGAAACAACAAACAGGCATTCCTGTTTCTGTGGGCATCAGTTCCACCAAAACACTGGCAAAGATCGCCAATGCCCTGGCGAAACGATGTGGTTCTGGAGTCTTTGAGTTATCCCTCGTTAATTTGGATGAGGTGCTTTCAGCGACTGCGGTAGAAGAGGTGTGGGGAATCGGTAGGCGTTACGCTCAGTCATTACAGGAGTATGGGATACGAACGGCTTTGGACCTGCGGAAAGCAGATCTGGAATGGGTCAGGCAGCGCTACAACATTGTGATGGTACGAACCGTTCTGGAACTGCGGGGGCAGTCCTGCCTGCCACTGGAGTTAGTTCCCCCACCACGCAAGAGTTTGATGGTTTCTCGCTCCTTTGGGCAGCCAATTCAAACAATGGCGCATCTCAAGCAAGCGATCGCCACCTATACCAGTCGGGCGGGTGAGAAGTTACGGCAGTACCAGTTAAGCACAGGTGTTTTGAACGTATTCGTTTCTACGAACCGCTTTGGTGACAATCCCTACTCAAATACAGCATCCGTTTCGTTGCCAGTGACGACAAACGATACCGCAGAGTTGTTACATTACGCCCTCTGTTGTGGTGAAGCACTTTACCAGCCTGGGGTTGAATTCGAGAAGGCAGGGGTGTTAATGCTCAATCTGGTGCCAGCCAATCAGTTCCAGATGTCGCTGCTGGATAAACGCGATCGCGAACGTAGCCCTAAGTTAATGACGGTGATGGATCAGATTAATCGCCAGTTTGGAGCGGGGACAATCCGGTTTGGAGCAGTGGGCTTACAACAGCCCTGGGCACTGAAGTCTGCTTACCGCTCACCTCGTTACACAACCCAATGGAGTGAGTTGTTAGTTGTCAAATGATGATTGTTCCGGGCGATCGCTAACCTTGTGCAAGTAGTCGTTTCATCCAAAAATTAGCCTTCTATCAGGGTTCTTAAATAGAACACCAGGATGCAATCAATCACTCCTCTAAATCCGGTTGCAGAATCATCTTCAACTCTTCCAGAAGGGCAATCTGCCCCTTTAAGATGCGCTTTTTCGCTTCAGGCAGTGGGAACCAGGCAAACTGGTCAATCTCAGGAAACTCTTGAAGTTGTCCTGAACGTGGTGGCCACTCCATTGAAAAGGTATTGCTGACTAACACAGAGGGGTTACAGTCGCTCTCAAATGCCCAGGCTGTAACAAGCTTTCCACCTGATTGTCTGACTTCAGTGAGAGGGATGAAATCTCCAGCAGGGGCTAATCCGGTTTCCTCAAAAAACTCTCGCTTGGCAGCGGTCAGTGCCTCTTCTTGCCCTGGCAAGTACTCTCCCTTTGGAATTGACCAGCTCTCCCATGCTTTCTTTTTCCAAAAAGGTCCACCAGGATGCGCCAGCAACACTTCTAAAGTTCCTGCCTGCCAACGATACATTAACAACCCGGCACTGGTCTTACCCATGCTGTGCTTCAGCTAGTCCAAATCCTCCATGCTGATCTTTCGCAGTTTCCCTTCAACCAGACGAAACCCTTGGTTATCCATCAATTCAATAGCTGCCTGAATTAGAACCGAAGCCATATTGGCAACGGGACGGGCATCCTGATCCGCGAGTTCTTCTAATCGCTTCATCACATCTTCCGGCAGGGGTGTGTGTACCCTGGGCTGCTTTCGTGGCAATTCCGTTAGTTCCTGTACCTTTTGCATCTGATCGTACCAAAACGCTACTGAATAACTAGATTAGCAACCCGTGGATAATATTGGATATAAATGGCTACCATTGGCAACCATATCTGATACAGTAGCTGTACGTCTGTACTGTGCGGTCGTACACCCGGTTGTACATACCACGCACTCCTGGTTGTACGGCAGCGCACGAAGCAGAAAGTCCATGCAGCAAAGAATTGGAGGAATGTATGGTCAACTACACGGAAGGGTCAGATGTGCTGATAAACCGTTCTGTTCACTTCATCAGCACACCTGGCGCACAACTCCCTGCACAGCCCGCACAACCCGCACGCTATACCGCACAGCAACTAGCGGCTCGTTATCCCGACCTGGGCAAGGGAGGAAAGCCGTTAGGAGAGGGAGCCATTCGTACTCGCTGGTGGAGTTGGATCAGCCAGGTTGCCCCAGAGCTATTGCTCAAAGACAGTCTGGGCTATACCGACCTGGCAGCAGAGTTATTTGATGACTTTGCTCAACGAGTGAAACGGGAAGGGATGAAACCGGAAGTCTGGGTATTGGATGCCAAAGCACGGTACTCAGCCGAGTGGGAAAATGCGGGGGTGATTGAAGGGGAACTGATGCCTAGTGGAGTTGGGGAAGTGCTTGCCCTAACTCAGACAACGGCTTCCAACCTGACCCAACAGGGAGAAGACCGCAAGGCAAAGCTACTTAAGCTTATCCAGCAAACTCGCTCAGCCGAATCAAACCTATCCCAAACCCAACGAGCGATCGCTGAGCAGCGGGGAGTCAACCAGGCGATCGACGAGTTTGAGATTGAACTGGAGGCAAAACTACAAACCTTAAGCGAACTTCGTCAGGCATTGAATGGTTGAGGAGGTGTCCGCTACTGCCGCTGGTTCGCTGGTAGGAGGAGTCGATTAAGCCTCTGCTGTAATTCTCAGATGTTCTAAAAAGTTCAAACCGGGGCAGTGGTTTGGTCGCCTGCGCCCCGGTATCTCGCATAGGAGACATTCAGATCATGCCAATTATTAGTAAACCTTGCCAACTCCGGCAGGGCAAAGGGAGCATGCACCTCTGCGGAATCCTGGGGGTGCTTATCTCAACCATCATTCCATTACGCGCCCCGGCTCAGTCCATTTGCACCAGGATGGTTAATCCCTATGGGCAAATCACCTCACGGCAACTAGCAGATTTACTAAAAACACCATCAGGTACGGCATTTGAAGTCGCAACCAGGGGGTTTGGGAGAGCCTACTGTAAGACACCGGGGGGATATGCATGGCAACTGCAAGATTCCCCAACAACGCTTGTGATTGTGACTATGAACGGTACCCGATTTGTTGAAGTCAGGTTTGTGAGGCATCTATGAAAAAAGTTAGCAATCTGTTGGTTGCTGGAGGATTGACAGTGACACTGCTTCCTTTAGCTCCATTACTGGCAGAAGCTCAGGCAGTCCCTTTACCTGTCGCTGCCTGTGCCACTAACCCCTATTGTGCAATCGCGGTGCTGGGGGCAGGGGTATGGCTACTGACGAATCGAAACAATCAGGTGGTTTGTACCCGGCAGGGATGCGTCAGGGCTGAAGAATACTATCGACAGCAGTACAATAGACCTCTAAGAATCGATGACCCAGACTCCCCAGTTGAGTCTGTTATGGTCGATTATGTCTGGGGAAGTGATAAACCTGAAGCGGATAGAAACTGCCAGAGCCTGCTCTCACGCTATGGGATGAAGTTCCATCAAACAGTACGTAATTCCAGAAATAGCCGGAAATGGCAGTGTTGGGGCTGGTCAAACCACCCTGAAACGACTCATATCCCTGATAGAAGGAGATAGCCCATGCACCTCGTTGAATCTGCCCTGTGTTTCTTTGCCGGGGATGGTCGGTACGAATCGGTGATAGACCCGACTGAGTGCCTCCCCAATGACTCTGGCAAGATCGAAATCTATGACTTTCAGATGTGCGATCGCATCCCAGATGTCGGTGAGGTGCGAGAGTACCCGGAGGGGAAGCTTCAAGTGGTTGAGGTGTATCAATACTTCCCCCAACAGCCCTGCCCAATCGAGTCCTATGCGCTGGCGGTTTGTACCGTGGATGGCTCAATTCCCCGCCGGGGTGA
Organism: Kovacikia sp. CALU 1929; assembly: GCF_056784235.1. NCBI lineage: Bacteria > Bacillati > Cyanobacteriota > Cyanophyceae > Leptolyngbyales > Leptolyngbyaceae > Kovacikia > Kovacikia sp. CALU 1929. The sequence goes on along the minus strand of NZ_JBXBCF010000059.1, from coordinate 88,342 downwards.
TTGGGATGGCGAAGTACCGATTTTGTACCTGGTGATTGATGGCGATCGCATTGTGGAGCGGGAACCTGGAATGTCTGATTGGGGCATTGCTGCCGGGTTATGGGCAGTACCCAAGCCGGTTGGCTCCCAGATCTACCTGTTCAAGCCAGAGAGCCACCATGCCCAGGCTTGCACTGTAGCCGTGGTGGATGTGTCAACCGCCAGAGTAACGGTGGCGGCTTAGGTTCCTGAGATGACTTGAGGCGATCGCTCTCAATGGGGGCGATCGCCTTTTGTTCGGGAATCTACCCTCAATTCTCTGTAGCACTGTATAAAGCCTCTTGAGGTTTTGGATTTAGCGACCCTCGAATACATGGGCAGACAACACTGGAATGTGATTTATATCGACCGTAACCCGGATAATCCTGATGAAGGGTGGGGATGGGTCGAAGTGTTACCAGAAGATGTCAAGCGGTTTGGAATTTCTAAACAGCATCCCGCTCCGAGGTATGTAGAGAAGCAAAAAGAGATTAGAGTGAGCCGGTATAACGAATCAGGTCCCTACACCGAAACGTACATCAACACCTACACCGACTATATTCAACCTCCTTCCAGGGGCAGGGCAGGGGCAAAAAAGTTCACGCTCAATGTTGGTGGTGAGTTAGTTACCATCAAAGCGCAAAAGTCATTAACACTGAAAGCGGTATGTATATGGCTTAAGACCTGGGCACCTCCAGACACCAAGATTGTTACTCCAGGTAATCGCCTGATCTCCCTCGATGGCGAAAAGCTGGCTCACCAAACCCACTTTGTTTACTTCATCCTCAATGCCGACAGTAACGCAATCAAGATTGGTCGGGCAAAAAACCTGGAAAAGCGGATGAAGTCATTGCAAACATCCAGTCCGGCTCAATTGAAGCTGGTCAAGTCGATTCAGGTGGCAGGGGATGCCGCAGCTCAAGAATTAGAGCGTTCCTTACATCAGCAGTTTCAGGAACTAAGACTGGCGGGGGAATGGTTCAGGGCAGATACGAGACTATTGGACTGGTTGAAATCTGCCAGTTCAGCAGAGGAATAGGCTTGCATGGAATGGTTAGCGATCGGCACATTACCTGCTTAAATGCCATCCAATCTCAGCCCGCATTCGGAATCAGATTGAGGGCAAGTTTGGTCAGGGCAAACGTCGCTTTTCGCTCAATCGGGTCATGGCAAAGTTAGCCTCCACCGCTCAAACCTCGATCGCCGTTACAGCCGAGCCAGGGTGAGTAATCTTATGGGGGCTGCAAACTACCTTCCAGATCAGGGAAAAAATGTAAAGCTTTATAAAGCAGAAGGATTGGGCATAATTTGGGACTAGAAATATTTGTTAACGCCTAAAATCCTTGCTACGCCTAGATCGTAATAAGCTTCCCAAGCTTTAGTTGCGAGTTCGATTCTCGCTACCCGCTTTTTTAAAGAACCCCCTGAAAGCGTTAAGTTTCGAAAAACCCTCTATAACCGTGACTTGGTATTGGACTGAACCAGAGCAATCCGCAAGTACACGGGCAATTGAGGTGTATCTAGCCAAACTGCCATCTAACCAACCGTTGAAACGGGGACGGAGGACAGGGTAATGGTATTAAAACAAGACAGCGATCCCCGCGATCGCTGCACTGAAAGTAACTCTTCTAATCACCATTTTACCTCCAAGTCTCAAGTCGATACTAAGCAAGCGATCGCCCATCTAGAGCTACTGGGGTATCAACCCGGCAAGCCTGTTTTTCTGAGGTTTTTCTATGACAAGAAAGATCCTCGGAAGGCTGATGATAAGTGACGAAAAGCTGATGGGGCATTTCCCGCCTCGCCCTGGCAGGCAGTTGAAGCCTACCAGGGTGATAAGCGTAGTATTTATTTCGTAGTGAATGGGGGCGGTCATAGGGATGCTGATGTTCAAACTGGTAAAGCATTCTTCTACGAGCGTGACAACCTTGACAAGGAACTTTCAGAGTCTCTTTGGCAGGAATTGGGACTATCGAAACCGACCTTTCAGGTAGACACGGGTGGAAAATCAATCCACTCCTATTGGGTACTAATTGACCCTTGCGGGGTTGAAGATTGGAAAAAACTCCAATCTGATTTTCTGGAATTTGCCGATGCGGATCGAACCTTAAAGAACCCTAGTCGGGTGATGAGATTGGCAGGATGCAGGCAGCCTGCCACGAATCAGAAAGCTTATATCATCAGCGATTCCAGGAAACGTTACTCGTTTGAAGAATTGCGGGTGATTGTTACTGCTGTTCAGAAATCTGACGGATGCCGCGATCTGCTATTTCCTTGAGTGGTAGCATTCAGCCAGAGATTCTGCAACGGGAAATGGGCAATTTGCGGGTAATCGATGGGTTCTGGCAACGGATTGCCTATTTTCCTATTCCTCTGACTAAAGCCCCAATTCCAGAGGAGGGAGAGACTTGCAAACTGTCAGAGCTATTGAAATTAGCCTATCAGCGGTTAGATGCCTTTGCGGTTCAACCGTTCTATTTCGATCCAGAGGCTAACCAGCTATGGAAACAGTGGTTTGAGGAATGCGAGAACCTGAAGGTCAAGGAATTGCACCCAGCGATCCGGCCACTCTACCCCAAGGCAAAGGAACGGGCAGCGAGGATCGCCCTGGTCGTTCATTGCCTGAATGCAGCCGTTGGAGGCACCAACCCAGCAGAGAAGATATCTGCACTGACATTGCAGGGAGCAATTGCTCTAACCTGCTGGACGCTAACTCAAACCCGACTTCTGTTTGCAGATTTTGGTCACGGGGAGAATCCACAGGCAGTAAAGCTGAGTCGTTTTGTAGAGCGGTTTAAGTCCTTTGATTGGGTTAGCCCCAGAGATGTGATGCGATGGCACTATCCCAACTTAATGCCAACGAAGCACGGGATTTTATGCTGCGGGTGGTTGAGATGGGATATGCAACCACGAATGGAGAAGAACCAAACTCTAAGAAATTCAGACTTAAGATTGTCTCTGACAACACTGACAAATCCCTGCAATCCTTTCCCCTGCAACGGGTTAAAGCCCCTGACAAATCCCCTGCCATTGTCCCTGACAATCCTGACAGATTGCTGACAAATATTAAGGAAGCTGATGATGGGTTGGTTCGTGACGGGCGGGTAGTTGATGGAGCGGCTAACGGTTTGTCAGGGGATGTCAGTGGAGTTGTCAGTGAGTTTGTCAGTGGGACGGAAAGCAGCAATGGCAAGGCTCTAGAACAGTTTGTCGGGGTTGTCAGTGGTGGTGATTGAGTCGTTGAGTATCCTGGTAATAATCGATTGAATGGGGTAGGTTTGCCAATGGGTGCTAATCCTGAAGTATGCCGGATGAATGGGTCAAAATCGAGAGGAGCCATTACTCAACGGGGAAAGGCGATCGCCCCACCTGACCCAACTTTCGCTGACTCAATGGTTGCAACTCACCGACAGACTTTCAGGAAGGACAGACTTAAAACGGAAGGCACAGCTAACGTTGAAGTTGTGCGCGGCAAGATAACCTTAACACCCACCGATAACCTCTGTACCGTCCGCACCAATGCAGTGTTAAGCGTACTTTTACAACCGAGATCTTTAAGAACGCTTTTCCGGGTTCTAATATGGGCCGAGGAATCTCTCTCCATTGAAGTGAATCATATGATCGGGTTGATCAGCTACCCAAACTTCTGTTTCCCAGGAAATTTCAGCAAGATACCGAGTCATTTCCCTACGGCTTGGGAAAGCAGTAACAAAGACTAGACTCTTACTGCTTGACTGAAAAAGTTGCTTTAGTTCGTTGTGGCGTTTCAAGTTAACTGGACCATGACTAGTCACCGCTTCTATGAGGACAAGCCAATCTTGCTGTTTGTGATATATCACAACATCAGGCATCTTTCCATGAGGATCTAATTCAATCCCCATTTCTCGGAATTTCTGTGTTTCGTTGATTATAAATTTATCGCCAGCATCGCCAATATACAGGACTACGCCTCCTGGTGTAAATCTGGGACAAAATCTTTCCAGGATGTCTTTGATTAAAATATTTTGCCCACCTGACGAAAGCTGGATAGCTTGACCATCGGGTAAACCTATGGGAATCATTGGTATGTTTCGATTCCTATCTTGCAATAAATTGGTAACTGCAACGACATAATTCCTACGAGCTTCTTCCCACTGCTCAGAGCCATAAGCTTGAAGAAGTGATAATGCTTGCTGATTAAGTTGGTAACACCACTTAGGGCTATTAATCGGTCGATCCGGTTTGTCTGGATTCTCAACCACTAGTCCCATCTGCACAAACTGATGCATTGTCTGCCGCCGAACAGTTTCGCGTGTATTTGGTGCATATTGTTTACCGTAATGATCACGGAACCAATCCATCATCTCTGTAATTCCGCGTCTTGGTGCAGTGGACTGGCTCCAGGGTTTATCAGGTTGAATATCTGCCAACGCAAGTAAGCAAAGCGCAGATCTTTCATTCTGCTGCTCTCTGGGAGCAGAGATAGCCTTGAGAATTGCAAGAGCTTCTTCAATCCGCTTGTTTGCTTGAACTGCATCTGTCGCTTCATTCATGATTGATAAAACTTCATGTACAAGTTTATCGATTTCTTCTTGGCTAAAGTCATTGTCACCAATTTGAACTCCTATTTGGATTAAGTCATCTTTACATGGATACTTAACCCTACGAAGATCGGTAGCATTGACCTGTGTATGTCCACTAAATTGACGGAAATAGCTATCGAATAAAGTTGAATTAAGAAATGTCGCCAACCCTTTAGCTAAATCAGAGGTCATTCCTCTTTTTTTAGCATGGTAATAGTTAAGATGATTTTCTATACCTAAAAACTCCGAATCAGTAGGAGAACACACGGCAGCAACGACACGACGTTTTTCCTCTTTGGCGGAAAAACGTCGTGTCAAAACATACCAGCCAGGTTCAATCAACCACTTTTCTGTGTCTTGATTTTTCTCAATCGCAATGGGTTTGCGAGGATTATCAGGAGGAAACACTACTTTCCTTACTTTTATAGATTCTGGATAAAGTAGTGGAACATTTTTATCACTTAAACAGCTTCTCAAAGCTGATTTCAGACGAAAATCAACAATTGGACCTGTCGAAACTTCTAAACCAATTTCATTCAAAGTGCAGGGCATTTTATTCATCTGAACTCTCAAAGAATTTTTGAGAGAGTTTGTAACAATATGAATAAACTGTTCAGAATCATTCGGCTCAATCACCTCATCATAAGGGACACATCTTGATTCTGAAATTTCATCTAATTCAATCTCAGAATTGCTAGTTATTTTTACAGTGTTAGGTTTATGTTTGGATTTTAGAGCATGAAAAATAACATTTTCTTGTAACACCTCATCTTCTGAGAAGGTTGCTGATCTGCTCTCAAAGATATGGATTTTCTCTAATTCCATGTATTTTAGGAAGGCTTTGCGGAAAGGACGAAAATACGTACCATTGCAGAAACTTCTAGGTGTAATGGCAACTATTTCGCCATTATCTATAATTTGTAAGGTCGCGAGCCAAACAAATGCACTGTAGAGATTTACAGTATCAATTCCAATACTCGAAAGAACTTTCTTTTCTGCTGATTGGCTATGAATCTTTTTATAAGGTGGATTAAGGATCGCATGAGTAAAGCCTGGAAATGCCTTCTTAAAAAGTGGCAAATTCACTTCACCACTAGCTCTTATAAAGTCATCTCTCTGCAAGCAATAGTCTGTTTGAATTCCTTTGCTGCTTAAAGCGGCACAGCATTCTGTGAGAGTTTGATTTAACGAGGGCAAGAAGGCTGGTTCAATCTCATATGCCGTAATGCTGCAACTACTAACCTGCTCAGGATTTGCCAGTAACCGCTCTACTACAGCAGCGGTTAAAGTCCCAATTCCAGCACCAGGATCTAGAAGGTGAATGTGACCAGATAGATTGTTGAATTGCCCTGCCATGAAACGCGCAACAGTTGCAGGTGTCAAGAACTGACCCAACTCACTACGCTGTTTCAAGTTCAATCTTGAAGAGTAATGGATTCTGGTGATGTCAGCAGAATCAGTAAGGAACGTTGTCATATGGTCACTTAGTAGCAGTTATGAATGAATACCACAGAACTGCTTCCTGGTACACCTAACTATTATTTGAGCGGCACTGCACCCCTTAAGAGCCTAATCCTCCTGAGAAGGGGACTTATCCAGCATCTAAATCTAGATATAACCTCTATAGGAGGAATAATCTTTAAAAAGTCAGTATAAACACCCCAATTGGGATTTTATGCAGCACCTCTGCAACCTATCTGCCCCAAATGGCTGATTAGACGGCTCAAACGCAGGATAAACCCCCAATCAGGAGGGTTAGTCAGTACTCGGATTGGCTCATAGCTATGCCCGGGTGTGTTATCTGGCATAGCTATGAGCCAATCCTGACTCTCTGTAGTTGAGTCTTAAGCTTTAACAATAGGGCTAACTTTTGCCCGATAGAGGAGGCGATCGCCCTGGCGATATCCCGTATAGCGCACCCGCACGCGATCGCCTAGCTCTGCCGAACCGTCCATTAGCTGATGCTGCTGTGGGTCATAGGGAATTTCACAACCAACGGCGGCAATCGATTCAATCCCCCATTCTTGTAACAGACGTTCCAACGGTTTCAGAAGTGGCAATAGCTTGACGGCTGGAGCCTGGGGGTTTTGCTGGGCGGCATAGGCAGCCGTTGGCAGTTGCAACAACAGGGACTCTAGCACTTGCAAGCTGGACTGTTGAAACTCCTGCTGAAGTTCCTGCTTTTGCTGCTGAAGCTGGTGCTGGAGGCGATCGTACTCCTGTCTGAGCATGGTTAGCTCTTGGTCAAGGACGGAGGTTTCAGCTTCCGATCCCAAGGTTTGAGTTCCTGGTACAGAAAGTATATTCAATAGATCAACTACAGACACCTGTAGTGCCTGACTCAGCCTCAGCAGCGTTTCTAATCGAATTTGACCAACCTCTCCCCGACGCAACCGCCTGATTTGCTTTTCAGAAACTCCTGCCGCCTGACTCAGCGATCGAAAACTAGAAAACCCCACCCGCTGCATCAACTGATGCAACGGATGGGGACTGGTTTGGGGGGAAGATAGGTTCATAGGGGATGGCAGGTGGTAGGGAGTGAGGAGGGCGTTCCGCAGGTCTCTAACAACTAACAACCAACCACTTCTGGCGTTGCTGATTTTGGGTATGAATTTAGAGTTGTATGAATTGAAGACTTTCAATTCATGCTGCTATTCAGCACCACCTTACTGCTCAAGCAAGCTTCTCAGCATCCATGCCGCCTTTTCATGGACTTGCATCCGCTGGGTCAGCAGGTCTGCCGTCGGTTCATCGTTGGCTCCTTCAACCACAGGAAAGACCGATCGCGCTGTGCGCACAACCGCTTCCTGACCTTCTACCAGTTGACGAATCATATCTTCAGCCTTGGGCACGCCTTCTGCATCAGAAATGGAACTGAGACGAGCAAATTCCTCATAGGTACCAGGAGCAGGAAATCCTAATGCCCGAATGCGCTCTGCGATCAAGTCTACTGCCGTTGCCAGTTCGGTGTACTGAGTTTCAAACATCAAGTGTAGTGTTTGAAACATTGGACCAGTGACGTTCCAGTGGAAGTTGTGGGTTTTCAGATAGAGGGTGTAGGTATCTGCCAACAGCTTGGATAGCCCTTCGGCAATTGCACTCCTGGATTTTTCATCAATCCCGATATCAATTGGCATTGCGACAGGTTGAGTCACCATATTATTCTCCTGAGGGTTAAGTGGGGTTAATGGCTTGGTAGAGAGCGAGGGGTGAGGAGGGAGGGGTTTTTGGTTCCCCATCTCCTCTACACTCTACGCCAGATGCATCTTTAAAACTGATCGTGGGGCACGACGAACCCGGCAGCGAATCGTTTCGTGTCCCAGCCGAGTGCAGGCTTCGTAGCGGTGACAACCGGAAAAACCGTAGTATTCACCATCGACTTCTAAAACGTCGATCGGCTCTTTTAGCCCAACTTCCTGGATGGAATCCATCAGCGCAGCGACCTTAGTCTGATCGTTTTGCCGAAATAGGGGGCGACGAATTTTTTCAAGCGGAATCTCTTCAACCCTGGCCATACCTGTTCTTTTAAGCATCACTTTCTAAATCATACTCGTTATGAGTTTGTTTTGCAACAACCTTTTTGACGGATGGGTGATGGTGACAGGGCAGGGAGAAAGCTGATAAGTGCTAACACTGGACGTTACCAATGCTTTGCCAATAATCTTTGTTTATCGAAATCTCAAATTAAGCGTCTTAGGTAGGTTCGTCTATGATTCTGAAGGGGGAACTCCTGAAAAAATAGCTCGTCCTTGGGGTAGATTGCTGTAAGAATTGGCGATTATGATGCGTTAGGTATCTTCAGTTTCTATGACTAGTACTTCTCAATGGCTGTCTCGCACCATGCTGACAGCGGCACTCTTTCTGGGAATGACGGCAGAGGCTGGATTGGCAACCAATCGTTCAGCCAAGGATCTTGAGTTGCAGGTTGGCGTAGTGCAGCGGTTTGGCAGGCAACCCCAGGATAAGCTGACCCTGCAAGCTGGGGCGGGCGATCGCCTGACGTTGCGCTTTCAGACGGCAGGGAAGCCGATGACAGTAACCAGCAATAGCGCCCAGTTCGATATTGTGATGCAGCCTCTACCAGAACCCAGGCTGGAAGAACGGGTAGTACTCAGTTCCCATCGCAGCTTTGAAAGTGCGGAGGACAGTGCTAACCAGTGGCAGGCAAAGGGAATTCCGGTTGAGATTGCCCAGCCCCAGCGCTGGCAGGTGTGGGCGAAACGGGAGGTCTATCACACCCCCCTACTGCGACGGCTTTTGGTTCAAAGTCTTCAATCTCAAGGGTTTCAGGAAGCTTTGATTGAATCCAGGCTGGTGGAACAGGAACCCCGTGCCTCCCTGGTGGTGAATGGCTATCGTTACACCCGCGATCGCGTTGAGATTTCAGCCGATAAGAGGATGATTCAGGTAGACCGGAAAGGGAGTGAGTCTAGCCGCCACCTTTATGCAGGAAGCTTAAAGCTACAACCGAATGCCTACGGTACGTCTACCCTGGTCAACCGGGTTCCGGTGGAAACCTATCTGCGAGGAGTGGTGCCCCACGAAATTGGTAGTTTTGCTGCCCAGCCAGTTTTAGAAGTGCAGGCAATTCTGGCTCGTACCTATGCGCTACGAAATCTACGACGATTCGCGGTGGATGATTACCAGCTCTGTGCCGATACCCAGTGCCAGGTTTACTATGGACTGAATGGGACGACGGCTGCCACTGACCGGGCGATCGCGGCAACCAAAGGGATGGTGCTGACCTATAACAATGAACTGGTCGATGCCGTCTATTCCTCTACCAACGGTGGCATCAGCGCTCCCTTCCATGACGTTTGGCATGGGGAAGTCCGCCCCTACCTGACGGCAGTGGTGGACTCGGTCGGGCAATCTTGGGATCTTTCCCGTAAAAGTCTGGCAGATGAGAAAAACTTCCGTGCGTTTATCAGGCAGAAAAAGGGATTTAACGAGGAAGCGCAATCAAATTGGTTCCGCTGGCGCTCAGAAAGTCGGTTGCCAAGCCTGAATGATGAGTTGAGGCAATACCTGAAGACTCAGAAGAGTCCGCTGGTTAACTTCAAGTCCATTCAGAAAATGGCAGTTACCAAGCGATCGCACGGTGGGCGGGTTCAAGAATTAACCGTTACTTTGGATAACGGAACGGTCAAGCTCTACAAGGATGATGTGCTGAAGGTGTTTGATGCGCCGAATAGCACTCTCTTTTACCTGGATCCCCTCTACGGCGCAAACAAAGCGCTGGTCGGGTACACCTTTGTGGGTGGGGGCTTGGGGCACGGGGTTGGCTTAAGTCAGACGGGATCTTATCACCTGGGCAAACTGGGCTGGTCTAGTGATCGCATCCTTAGCTTTTACTACCCAGGAACCCAACTTCAGCCCATCAGTGAGCAGCTTGTGTTCTGGAGAGATCCCCAGCCAGCATCGGCGAGCGATCGCCTTTAAGCCAAAATCCCCAACTTCTATAAGAAGCTGGGGATCTTAAGTCGGCAGTGGCAGGTAAATCTGGCGCGATCGCTAAAATCCCCTGCTATTTGAACTTTTTAAGAAAGAAACCAAAAGCAGGAAGAAGACTTTCCTGCTTTTGATACGATAGCTTAGAGATTAAGAGGTCAGTCATTGCTGGCTGTTAGGCATAGAGAATGCCTGATTGCAACTCAATCACTAACAAGAACAATGAACAACTCAATAACTCCTCAAAGTCTATCCAAAAGCCTTAACTGCCAAGCTCAGAACTGACACCAGACAGTTTGCGGATAGGCTTTTAGTACAGTTCCTCTTCCTGATGAGTCAGGATGGTGCAGTCAGAGGTGGGGTAAGCCACGCAGGTCAGCACGTAACCAGCTTCGATCTGGTCATCATCCAGAAAAGATTGGTCAGACTGGTCAACGGTACCTTCCTTCATTTTGCCAGCACAGGTAGAGCAAGCGCCTGCCCGACAGGAATAGGGAAGATCGAGACCGGCTTCTTCAGCAGCGTCGAGAATATACTCGTCGTCGGGAACTTCAATCGTGGTATTCAGCCCTTCGGCCTCGTTCACTAACGTGACCTTAAAAGTTGCCATGCAGTGGTCCTCTCAATAATGGAAACAGCACTTTAAGCTTATTGGAAGCTGGCTCTGTAGCTTTATTCAAATAAAGTCTGCTTCCTGATCAGCTTTACTCTAGATACTACGGGAAAAGATATCGATTAGAACCGTAGATCTCTGACTGGGTGAATGGGATTCGTAATAAAAGCAGTTGATTTAATCTGCTTATCTTATAGGACGAAAATTGTTCAATCGAGGATAAGTAGCTCTTTAGCTTGCCCAGTAATCGTTTCAGCCAGTCCAACCCCTGGAATACAGAATGCGGAAATTGCCATGATTAATTAAATTCAACTCATATTTAAGCAGGGCTTATATTAGCTGAAATTGTTGATTTGATTGAAATAAATTTATTGTTACTATCAGTCATTCTGGTGAATACTGGATCCCAGTCATTTTTTTAAGGGTAAATAGGACCTTGACAGATTCCATTTCCTTGCCGTTGCAAGTGGGGTTGGTTGGTACTGGCTATGCTGCCAGGTTACGGGCTGAAACCTTCCAGAAAGACCCCCGCACCCGTCTTGTCCTTGTATCGGGTCACAGTCCAGAGAAAACCCAGGATTTTTGCCAGGTCTACGGGGCAGAAGCGATCGCCTCCTGGCGGGATCTGGTTCAACACCCTGCCCTTGACCTGGTTGTCGTTTGTACCATCAACCGGGATCACGGGGCGATCGCCCGTGCCGCCCTGGAAGCCGGTAAGCATGTCGTTGTCGAGTATCCCCTGGCTCTGGATGTCTCCGAAGCAGAAGCGTTGATTGCCCTGGCAAAGGCTCAAAACCGGCTGCTGCATGTGGAGCATATTGAACTGTTGGGCGGAGTGCATCAGGCGTTAAAGACCTCCCTGCCGGCGATCGGAGCGGTATTTTATGCCCGCTACGCCACCATCAAACCTGAACGACCTGCCCCCCGCCGCTGGAGCTACCACCGGGATCTGTTTGGCTTCCCACTAATGGGGGCACTTTCACGCCTGCACCGACTCACTGACCTGTTTGGCACCGTTTCCACCGTAAGCTGTCAGGCGCGGTTCTGGAACGGTGCAGAGATGGAGCCAGCCGATCCCTACTACTCCGCTTGCCTGTGCGCCGCTCAGTTACGCTTTCGCAGTGGGGTTATTGCCGAGGTCACCTATGGCAAGGGAGAAACCCTCTGGCAAGCGGAGCGTCAATTTAAGGTGCATGGGGACAAAGGGGCGGTGATCCTGGATGGAGAGAATGGAGTACTGATCCAGGCAGAGGGCAGCCACCCGCTTGAAGTCGGCAGTCGGAGAGGACTATTTGCCAAAGACACAGCAATGGTTTTGGACCATTTAATCTCAGGCTCTCCCCTTTACACCACTCCAGAAGAGAGTTTGTATACCCTCAGGGTTGCAGATGCGGCGCAGCGATCGGCAGTGGAGGGGGGGAGAAATGTGAGGTGTGAGGTGTGAGGTGAAGAGAGAGGGAGGGTAAAGAGTTTTGAGTTGAGAATGGAGAGTTGAGAGTTTGTGGAGAAGGGGATGGTCGTTGTTGGTGGTTAGCTTGGAAACTTTAAAACCAACACCCAACAACTGACAACTGATACCTCACACCTGATCCCTACTTAATCTTTTTCGCCTCATCCTGTGCCCGCTTTTGCCCTTCCTTGTCCCCAGCTTTGAGGAACAGGCTGGCGGCTTTGTTGAGATCTTGCTTTGCCTGTTTGTTATTCTTCAAGCGGAGGTAGGCGAGTCCCCGGTTATTGTGGGCATTGGCAGAATTAGGGTCGAGCTTGATCGCTTCGGTATAGTCGGCGACGGCTTTCTTGTCATTACCAGACAGAGCATGGAGCAATCCCCGATTGGTATAGATTTTGGCATCGTTGGGCTTCAGGCTGATCGCTTTATCGTGATCCGCGATCGCGTTCTTGTAGTCTTTCATTGCGCCCTTGACCAATCCCCGACCCGCGTAGGCATCGGCATAGTTCTCATTCAGCTTGATTGCCTGGTCATAGTCTGCGATCGCGCTCTTCAGATCTCCCATCCCGGCACGCAGAGAAGCCCGGTTGGTATAGGCATCCGCCAGGTTCGGATCGAGTTTGATTGCCTGGTCAAAATCTTCGCCTGCCTTTTTCCAGTCTTTCATTTTGGCGTAGGCAAGCCCCCGTCCGTTATAAGCTGGTGCCAGTTGGGGATCCAGCTTAATCGCCTGGTCGAAGCCTGCGATCGCTGCCTGATACTGCCCTAGCGTCGTTTGGCTGATTGCTTTTAGCACCAGAACATTTGGATTATTGGGGTCATTCTGAGCTGCCTGACTGGACCCCTTGTTCCCTTCAGTCGAGCTATCTGGACCTGCTTGAAGCTCTGTAGAGCAAGCCCCAGTTAATCCACTGAGTAAAGCCACAACACTTAAAACTGCAATTCTTCTATAAGCCAGATCAATTACCCGTTTCACAACAGTTCACCAAAACGTTTGTAATACCGCTCTTCTTATACGCCAAATTTACAAAACTGATCCCCTTTTGTCTCCAAAATCCTCCCTTACCCTCATCTCCGTTTAGGGCATAGCTTGCTTACAAAAAGCGGGAGCAGATTCTGCTCCCGTAGCATAAATCCTCACTCCTCATCCTTAGCGGTAGGGGGTTCTGGAGTGGCAACTGGCGTGGTCGTGGTTGGAGTGGGTTTAGCGGGTTCGGCTTTGGGTGGGGAACTCATGACCAGTGGTGGCTCAGGTTTGTTTTCGATTCCTAACTGGTCTTTAGCCGCAGCGAGTGCTGCTGCCGCTGTGCTTTTGCCAACTTCTAGAATGGATTTACCCGTCTCACTCAAAACCTGGTCTGCACTGGGTTTCTCAGTGTTCATACTGTTCACCCATCCCCGGAAATTCCAGCCAGTGCGATAGCCAGTCTTCCAGACCCATTCGCCAAATACCAAAACCAGACACACGACTAACCAGAGCAAATAGCCCGTCTCTTTAAGGATTGCCCAGGTCACCCCCAATGTCTGCTGATAGGCTGCGGCAGTGGATTCATCCGTAACGGTTTTCCAGAGTTTGTTTGCCTGGGTTTGAATTTGAGTACTCATCTATTAAATCTCCCTATTTCCCTAAGTACGGTAGAGGCACGGGGGCTCCAGTAGGTTAAAAGCAAGTCATTTCCCTAACTATATGGATACCTCCAGGAGTTTGTTAAGCATTGTCTTAACAAAGCTATCCGAAAAGCCTCAACCACTACAAAGCCCGGTATGAAACCCAGGAAGTTTTCGGATAGGCTGATCAAAGGGCTAAAGCAAGTCAAGCCTATGATGCCATGCTATCGAGACAGCGTACAGATTGGTTATAGGCTAAAAATATTTAACCGCCAAAATATTTGGTAAATTCTTAGGCTTTACCGCTTCCCATCAGGTAAAGCAGTGCCATCCGGACAGCGACCCCACTAGTCACCTGTTGAGAAATCAGACTGAACTGGGGGTCATCCATCAGATCGGAACTAATTTCAACGCCACGATTGACGGGACCGGGGTGGAGCACTTTGACATCCGGGTTGCAGAGCTTGAGGCGATCGCGAGTAATGCCAAATTGCTGGTGATACTCTCGCAGACTGGGCAGCAAATGATTGGTCATGCGCTCCTTTTGCAATCGTAAGGTCATGACAAAATCGGCATCCCGGATAGCAGGCTCAAGCGACCAGTGGAGAAAAAGCTTGCGGGAGAGCGTCGTGTCGGGTGTCGGATGAACCGTTGCTAGGGGTGGGTGGTTAGTGGTTAGTCCTTCGTGTTTACTCTCAATACCCTGTACCCTGTACCCTGTACCCTGTACCCTATCCTCTCTATCCTGCCCCCCATACCCTGTCCCCTGTCCCCTGACAAATTCCTCAAACAGCCTCGGCAAGAGCGTGGGTGGTCCTGCCAGGTGAACTTCTGCGCCACTGGCGGTGAGACTCCAGATATTGGAGCGGGCAACGCGGGAGTGGAGAATGTCTCCTACGATCGCAATTTTCTTGTCCTTGAGCAGGGACAGTTGGGGTTGATTCGGGTCAATCAACGTGCAAATGGTAAACAGGTCTAGTAATGCCTGAGATGGGTGCTCATGTTGACCATCCCCAGCATTCAAAACCCCCACTTTGACGTCCAGTCGATCCATTTCGCGGGCGATCGCCTGGGGCACTCCCGCTTCCTTATGGCGTACCACCATCATGTCGGTGCCCATTGCCAGATAGGTCTTGGCGGTGTCCAGAATGGTTTCACCTTTAGTTAGTGAAGAAGTTCCCGGTGCAAAGTTGAGGATATCTGCTGAGAGGCGTTTTGCTGCCAACTCAAAGCTGCTGCGGGTACGGGTAGACGGTTCAAAAAAGAGATTGGTGATCACCTGTCCCTGAAGCGTAGGAACCTTCTTCGTCCGACGTGACAACACTTCTCGAAAGCTGTTTGCCGTTTGCAAGACAGTATCATATTCCAGGGGTGTGAAGTCAGCCAGAGAAAGGACGTGGCGGCGCGTCCAGAGGGGAGTAGCCATACCGAAAACTGAAGAAGGAACGCCTTCAGCGTACATGAATTGTTCCGCCAGGGCTGATAGATTTTCACTGGATTGCATAAACCAGGTAGATGAAGGAAAGATTATCCTTTCTCTTTCATTGACCCGATCGCTCTTCAGGACTTTTTGCAATCACAATTCCAGCTAAAGGGTAAGGTTGCCCAACTTTAAATCGTTGAAAGTCTTTCTCTAACTGGCTCCTACATCTCTACTATTTTCGATAATATTGATGACTCCGTATGGATGGGGAGATGTACCATGCATACAGATCTTGGCTTCGTTGCGGTCTGGCTCTGGGGGACTTCCCCCCAGTCCCCCGCCGCTTGGGGTCCTAACTCCCCCAAACCCCCCGAAAGGGTCTAGCGTTTGGGCTTCAAGTCTAGCGCAACGAGAATCAGTCAAACATTGCCTCCGCCTCAAAAACCAACCGCTCCCCTTGCCACCCGTTTGCCCTTGCTTGAAGACCCAATGGGATAAATGTTGCCATTCACGCCGAGATTGCATCGTTTTGGAGGGGTGCGGGGGACGCAACCTGTTTTACTGGTGAGAACTGACAAAGCTTGTCTCGTGTTCTCACCAGTAAAATCCTCTGCCACGGGGGGTTTGGGGGGCTGCCCCCAAGCAGGATTCTGCCACCCACCGTCAACGTTGCGATCACCTGCCGATTCAACTTTTACGACTTGTGTATACACCGTAGGATAGGGAGATTGGGGGATGACTGAGGACTTAAAAGCACAGACCATTCCTTTGAAGCAGTCTCTGAGTATAAACCCTAAATAGGTAGACTAGATGTACAGTCATTGAAACTGTGCCCTAAATCAAAGACTTCCAATGAAAGAACGGCTGAGCCACGAACAATTAGCTCAAATTGTTGGTGAAGTGGAGCGAATAGCCCAGCGGCAACAGAATGAGGTTGACCGTCAACAGGTGGAGCAGATTTTACAGGAACTCAATCTGCCACCTGAACTGCTGGATGAAGCCATCCTTCAAGTGCAGCGGCGGGAAGTCCTGGCAACTCAACAGCGCCGTCGCCGCAACATTACCATTGTGATGGTTGCCGTTCTGGTGATGACGATCGCGGCGGGGACTTTCTGGTCACAGCAGAACCAACAAAAGCTGGCGAATGTCTCTGCCCAACCGGGGCGAATTACTCTGGCACAGGACAGCAGCGGCAACCTGACAACCGTGACCCGTCCGGCAGAGGTCGCTTACTATGTCACCTTACAGAATGCTCCCATTGGTAAAAAGTTGAGCCTCTCTTGCAATTGGACGACCTTGGGTGACCAGTTGTTGAAACAAAACCGCTACCAGACCCAGGAAATCACCACATCGGTCTGGAACACTCGGTGCAGAAACCTGATTGATTCGGCGGCACCGACTGGAACCTGGAAGGTGACGATGTTCCTGGGCGATCGCCCCATTAGCGAAACCACGTTTGAAGTAAAATAATCCGGCGATGCTCGGAGTGGGGCAAATGGAAGTTTCCCTAGAAGCCCAGCCGTTGGTGGGATACTGGGGCTGGGGTGAATCAGTCCTTCTAGAAAAGCAGTTGCATCAGGTGCTGAGCCAAGTGGAGGGGACAACCCAATTCCTCTGCTGTCAGCAACCCCTCTCACATGATGGCGGGCTTGCCTGGGGGCTTGCCTGGAAAGGGCAGGATCGTGTTCAGTCGCATTCGGCTGAGGTTCTGGTGACTCTCTCTGGCTCTGGGGTGAGAGCAGGCTTAACGGATTGCCTCTTTCCTGCCGATGCCTGGATCCGGCTGAATAAACACAGGCTGTGTCTGGGTCGGGAACCCTTTGGGCGACTGCCCCTTTACTGGTTACAAATCGCGCAGGTGATCTGGTTTGCCTCTCGCCTGCGCCTGTTGCTGCCCCTGGTAGAGAACCCTCAAATTAGCATTCCGGCTGTTTATGGCTACAGTTGTTTTTCCTATGTGCCCACACCCCTGACTCCGCTGTCTCAACTATTTACAGTTCCGGCAGGAGGGGAGCAAACCTGGAGCAGCCACCCCCACGGGTTAACTGAGCCAACCTGGGAGCGATCGCTGGAATGGCAGGAAGTTCCCCACCAGATCCAGGATGAAACCGTTGCGATTGACCAACTGCAAACTCGGCTGAAAGATGCCGTTCACCGTCAAATTGCCGATTTGGGCGATGAACCTGTTGGTGTGTTCCTTTCAGGAGGGTTAGACTCTTCCATCATTGCGGCTCTGTTAGTGCAGGCAGGCATCAAAGTGCGCGCCTATACCCTGGACTTTGGAGAAACGGGAACTCCGGAGCATCCCTACGCTCAGATGGTTGCCACATTTCTCAACATTCCTCTGGTTAAAGTCGATGCCACGGCTCACCAAATCCAGCAGGCGTTGATTGCCACTGCCCAGGCATTGGATTTACCCTTTGGCGATGGGGTCACTATTCCCTTGTTTTTGTTGGGACAGGCAGCCCGCCAGGATGTGCAGGTGGTCTTTAACGGGGAAGGCGGCGACCAGCTATTTGCTGGGTGGACGAATAAACCACTAATCGCAGCCGGTGTTTACGCTAGGGAAGATCCCCTAGAAGGGGATTTCACGGCTCAGTATCTCCGCACCTTCCATCGCTTCTGGGGATACGAGCGCCAGATTTTTCAACCCGAAATTTTTCAGCAGGTCAGCCAACTGCATTCCCAGGAATGGATCAAGGAGGCACTCGATCCTGCTTTTACCACTTCCCTACTCCATCGTCTACGGCGAGCAACCCTGATGCTGAAAGGGGCACAAAACATTCAACCCCGTGCCGTTAGTCTGGGGCAAGCTCATGGGTTACAGGTGCGATCGCCCTTCTGTGATATCCCACTGGCTACCTGGGCATTTCAGTTAGCGGGAGAACTTTACCTCCAGGGTCCCTGCGAAAAATACATTCTTAAACGTGCGGTGGAACCCTGGCTGCCACCGGAAATTGTCTGGCGCACGAAACGAGGCATGGGTGTTCCCCTCACCTCCCAGTGTTTGAATGAGTTATGGTCCGACCTGGGAACCTGGCTGAATCCAGGACGGTTACGCCAGGAGGGTATCTGGCAACCGGATATTGCGACTCGCCTGGTTGCCGGTGAACTGGGCACGCTCCAGGGTCGGCGGATGGGGGAAAGCCTCTGGCTCCTATTGATGTGGCAGGTATGGCGAAATGCGGTTCTGGGTGAATCCAACCCCAGGGTTGCGTGGGATCATCCCTTCTGGCTTCCTCCCTGGCTTGGGCTGCCATTCCTTCAATTCCGCAGGAGGATGGAACAATGGTGAACCAGTTTTCAGAACGGTTGCAAGGGACTGCCTCTCTGCCTTTTTCCCTTAATCTGGCGCAGGAACTCCTGGCGATCTATGGCTCACCCCTTTATGTTTATGATGGCGATCGCCTGCGTCAAACCATTTGCGACATCACTCGCTCCATCCCCTATCCCTTCACCCAATTCCAATTTGCCAGTGTGACCAACGGCAACCTCTGCCTGTTGCAAATTTTTCGGGAAGCAGGCTGGGGTCTCCACGCCAACACCCCTGGCGACATTTACTTGGGTCTCCATGCCAGGTTCCACCCCAATCAGATAGTCTACAGCGGTAGCAACCTCAACCGGGCTGACATGGAGCAAATCCTTTCCTGGAAAGTTGGAACGCTGAACCTGGACAGCCTGTGTCAGTTGCAGCGTTTGTGTGAAGTTTACGGGCAAGTCAGAAGCCAGGAGTCAGCCCCGTTAGTAACCCTGCAAACCCAAAAACCCGAATTCTCAACTCCCAACTCTCAACTCTCAACTTTTAACTCTCAACTCCCCACTCAAACCCCCCTCCGCCTGGGTCTGCGCCTTAACCAGCCCGATCTAACTGGTGACAGCCGAATTGGGATTCGTCCACAGGAATTTGCAGAAGCGGTTGCGATCGCCCAACAGGCAGGACTTAAAATCTCTGGTTTACATTTCTATCGGGGCACTGGCACCAATGCCACCAGTGCCTTTACTCAAGTCATGGATGATGTGTTGGAAATCGCTCAACAGCTTCCCGACTGGGAATACCTGGATTTTGGTGGTGGGTTTGGCTATCCCTACCACCCTGGTGGACCCTCGTTCAATTGGGCAGAATTTGGCAGGGCACTCACCGATCGCCTCAACTGTTTGAATCGTTCCATTGAATTAGTGATTGAACCAGGAAGAGCCGCGATCGCTGGTTGTGCCACCCTCCTCACCCAGGTCGTTTCCGTCAAATGGCAGGACAGTAAACAAATCCTTGGTACCGATACCACCGTCGCCAATCTATCCGTTCCTTCAGTGCATGGAGGCTACCGGGAGATTGGGACGTGGGCAGGGGAGCAGGGGAGCAGAGGGGCAGAGGAGCAGAGAGTCAGGGAAATACTCGATCCATTAACAACCGTTCGGCTGAACGCCCACGTCGAAGCCAACAACCAACCACTAACAACTAACAACCTTACCCCTCTCCCCTCTCCTCTCTCCCCTCTCACTGTTGCCACAGACATCTGTGGCAACACCACCTATTCCCGTGACTATCTGGGACGCAATTGCCAGCTACCCGCCCTCCAAATTGGTGATATCCTCGCTATTCGGGATGTCGGAGCCTATGGCTACGCCATGTCCTCCCACTTTCTGCACCGTCCACGTCCTGCCGAGGTCTTACTCGAAAACGGTAGCCATCGCCTGATTCGTAAACGCGAAGATTACAGCATTTTGCTGCAAAATCAAGTTTTGTAGGCTGACACAGACTCAACCCTGATACTCCCTACCCAACATCTACTCCCCCGTCTGGGTGACTCGCCAGTTCAGTTTCAGGTTAATCCAGAAGTTCCAGAGGGTGACGATCGCGATCGCCAGCAGATTGGCAAGGTAACGGTTGATCCCAAGCCCGTTAAACAACAGGTTCAGCAGGATCACATTCAGAAGGAGTCCCACCAGGCAAATGAGATTAAACTTTAGCAGTCGTTTAATCCGGGGTTGCCAACCAGTTTGGGGCTGAGATATATCCCTGAATGTCCATAAATCGTTCCAGCAAAAGTTATTCAAAATGGCTAACTCTGCCGCCACAATTTTACTGCGGGTTAGCCCCCAGCCCAGGGAAGCAGGATCACTCAACAGATACAGAACCGCCATATCCACAAATACGCCGCTTAACCCCACCAGTCCAAAGCGAAGAAAGCGGACCATTGGAAACTGGAACGTTTGCCGGAGTTTATGAATCCGTCCCCTGGAACGGAGCTTCAACAGGTGCAAAACGTAATCGATATACTGCTTCCAGGTTACTTTGCTGACACCTTCCTGCCGTTCCTGGAAGACATAACCCACTTCAGCAATCTGGCCAATGTCTCCTCGCCCCAATACCTCGATAAGAATTTTGTAACCCTTTGGGTTGAGCAATCGCCCCGCGATCGCTCGCCGTCGCACCATAAAATAACCACTCATGGGGTCCGATACCCGCCCCACCACATTGGGCAAAATGAGCAGTCCCAGCAATTGCGCTCCCCGCGATAAAATTCTGCGGGTTAAACTCCAGTTGCTCACTCCGCCCCCGTCAATGTGGCGACTGGCAACTGCCAGGTCGGCTCCCTGATTCATTGCCTCCAGCAGTTGCAGCAGGGTCTTTGGTGGATGCTGCAAATCCCCATCAATCACCCCCAGCACTTCTCCTTGGGCGACCTGCCACCCCCGAATCACAGCCGTCGAAAGCCCCCGTTCATGTTGCCGTCGCATGACCCGTAATTGGGGATACTGAGACATCAGCGTTTGAGCCAGACTCCAGGTACCATCTGGGCTGTCGTCATCCACGACAATCAACTCATAGCGATCTGGAATAACCGAATCCAAAAGTTTGCTCAAAATCTGGATCAGATGCTCCACCGTTTCCCCCTCGTTGTAGGTCGGAATCACAAGAGAAAGCCAGATCTGGCAGGTTGAGGGTAAGGAAGTCCAAGGGGTTCCGGTAGAAACCGAGGCTGAAGTCACCTCAGCAATCTGCAAAGGGGCTACAGGTACGGGTAAAAGAGCATGGGTCTGATGGATAACCATTGGCTGCTTTCAAAAGTGTCCTAAATCCAAGACGACAATGAGCAGGTGTGTTACCTGTTCATTTGCCAGACGCAGGAACGGAGAGAAAAGTTACTCTGACAAGTATTGCGTGATTGGTGCCAATTCGCCTACTAAAGGGGTACCTTGATGGGTCATGCATAAGATTGAGTGATTTGTCAAGATACGAATTACAAATTCCCAAACAGAGGCATCCCATGCAGAAAGAAATGTGCTGGCTCCCCAAACTGGGGTCCGATGGAACCAAAATATTACATCTAAGGACAGCCACCCATGAACCGTGGCGTCCTTACAACACCTTTCCCCAATACGCCGTTCCGGACTATCCCATCCCCAAAGGGTCAAAAGGGTGGGCAACGTTTCAAAAGCTGAGGCTGGCGGGCTGGACGCTGGTACCGTCTGATCAAGCGATGAAAGGAGCCACTTCAAAAGTAAGCGCCTAAACCCGATGCGATCGCCTTCGAGCGCTAATCCCAGAGGATTCAACATCCCTGGCACTCAAACGTTCCTGTAAAACTGCCGACTGATTGCCGCCAGTGATTACTTGCAAGAAAAGTCTAATGGAGGCAGAATGGGCAGAGTTAGAGGATGCTCAGGTTCAACATGCTGAAGCCACAAGATTTTTCGCGACTGAAAGCACTAGTAGCTGAAGGTCAAAAATATATGGAAAATGGCGACATAGAAGCTGTTGAACGGATAAGACTGGAAATTGAGGCGCTGAAACAGAATTGGCGGGAAAAAGAGAATGTGGATGAGTAGAAGGCAAGCTTTTGTTGTAGAACGCTTGAACTAATCTTCATCCTGAAATATAATCACACTCGACTTACGTGAGGGCTTTGAGATGAATAAAGGTGAACTGGTTGATCAAATTGCTGAAAATGCCAATGTTACCAAGAAAGAAGCGGATGCCATTCTGACAGCAATGCTGGATGTCATTCTGGAAACGGTTGCTAAAGGCGAAAAGGTTACTTTGGTTGGGTTTGGGACGTTTGAAGCCAGAGATCGTCAAGCCCGCGAAGGTCGCAACCCTTCAACTGGAGAACCTATTAAGATTCCTGCTACCAGAGTCCCTGCCTTTAGTGCAGGCAAGCAGTTTAAGGACCGGGTTGTCAACCTGAACGAATGACCTGAGCTTAATGGTCTAAAGACGGTGCTGATTCCAAAGATAAATTTGGAGTTGGATGAATTGATTTTTTTTGCCGTTCATCTTGCTTTTCAGCAACATCATTCTGAATCTGGTTGGAGCAGTCCTAATTGGACTGCTTTTGTTTCAATGGGAGCTAGTGTTATCCACCCGAACTGCGCCCCTGTGAGTTATAAAAATCAGCGCTCATATCCTTGCAGTGCAGAGTAGGATGAAGATTGACCTGTTATTTGTAGGATCATGGGGCAACGCCGCTGGGGAGATACCCGCACGGACCGGCAATTTATTAGTGCATTCATGAAGTGCATTAATGAGATCAAAAGCATTGAAGCGCCCTACCTGGCAAAGCCTCACCCCTCCCCAGACTATTGGGCTTTTCTTACCCTGTTGATGATCATGGAGCGTCAGACCAAACAGCTTAAACTGGACGATAAAGAAATTCAGAATTTTGCATCCTATATGCTCACGATCGCCGCCAGCTTGCTCATCGAGCGAGAATTTTCCAATGACGAAATCCTGGAAGCACTTCAGCTAGATGATGAAAACCTGATCGTGCTCAGAAAGCTGGTCAATAAACATGAGAGGTCGTAGGAAAAGCCTGGGAGTGGCTAGAACAGCCGTACAGATCTGTATAAATGCTGACGCTGGTCTAATTTGTGAAGTAAGCTTGAGAAAAGTGTGCCATTTCCCTGATAAGCAAAGCATAATGCGTCATAAGGCGATAATTGATAATCGCTCGTTCTAGCATGAGGGATAACCCGGAGATTCCGGTTATGGTTCAGTTTCATATTCAGGCAGACAGTGATATTCCGGCTTCGACCCAGCTTTATAATCAAATATTATTTGCGATCGCCTCACGTCAGTTTCCGCCAGGACATCGGTTACCCAGCACTCGCCAGTTAGCGATGCAAACCGGGCTGCATCGCAACACGATCAGTAAGGTTTATCGTCAGCTAGAGGAAGCGGGTGTAGTTGATGCTCAGGCTGGCTCTGGCATCTATGTGCGTGACCCGATTCAGGACGGTGGCGCAAAGGTCAAGTCTCCTATTCTGGACCAACATCCAGAAGCCTATCGGGTCGTTCAGCATAGCCTGGATGAACTGTTGCGGATGGGATGTTCACTCAACCAGGCAAGGGAGTTATTGCTAGCAGAAATTGACTGGCGGCTACGGTGCAGTGCCCAAGTACTGATTACCGCTCCCAATCATGATATCGGTGCTGGGGAATGGATGGTACGGGAGCTGGAGCGGGCACTCAATATCCCAGTTCAGCTTGTGCCAATGGAGGAGTTGGGGCAGGTGCTGGATCAAACCCGGTCTGGTACGGTGGTCACCAGCCGCTATTTTATTGCCGATGCTGAAGCGATCGCGGCTCCCAAGTCAGTCCGAGTCATTCCTGTCGATATTTACGATTTTGACTCTGAGATTAAGCTGATTAGAAAGCTACCTAAAGGAGCCTGTCTGGGACTGGTCAGCCTTAGCTCTGGAACCGTTGGCGTTGCCGAGGTTATTGTCCATAGCCTGCGGGGCGAAGATTTGCTAGTTATGACCTGCCAGTTGGGAGATACCTACAAGTTAAGTGCGATCGTGCGTAGCGCCCAGACCATTATCAGTGACCAGGCAAGTTGTTCTGCGGTCAAAGCTGCGATCACGGCTGCTAGAGAAGATCTGATTCGCCCTCCTCAACTCATCTGTTGCGAGAATTTCATTGTCACCAAATCCATTGAACTGCTGAAGCGAGAATTGGGTTTAGATTAAATGACCGATTCATCCCCAGATTCAGCAACGCCATAAAAGGGATGTTATTTAATTCTCATTCCTAGCCCAATTAGACGATGGCGAATGAGACGAGAGCGATAGCTACTACCCCAAAATTGGGTTTCCATTAAGATTATCAAATGAGGAAGGCGGCGCAGAACACTCTGCACCGCCTTTTTGCCGGAGGACGAATGGTGCTAACACCAATCCTATTTGAAAGATCCGGAGGCTTGAGAAAATCTTAGTCTCTTTGGCTTCAGACCAAAAGTTGTCTGGACTCAGCTTCTAGCATAGTAATCAAGTGTTGATCACCTTGATTTCTGGCGGATTGCAAACGCCGCTCCAAGTTACGCCGCATGTTTTCTCGGTGGGTGTCTTCAAGTGTTTTACGAGCAGCCAACGTCGTAGCCACAGCAACAGGTTTAATTGCCCTCACTTTGTCGGATTGAGTAGCTGTTTGACAGGCTTCAACCGCTTGATTGGTGTGGTAAGTGACACCACGATACTTGAGCGTCAGATCAGGTCGGGGAGCTGGCATCTCTTCAAGTGTGTGACAACGCCAGGTCGCCCCACGATATTTGCCTAAGATCTCACCTTCAGTAACTTCTAAACTTAAAGGATTCTGTTCGTAATGAACGCCGCGATAGGAGAGCTTCATATGTTCCGCCTCGGTTGCTGTCAGTGTGTGCAATAGAATGAGGCGCGTTCCTTCAGGATCACTCCCTACTTCCGTCTCACTAAAAACGTTCGCAAAAGCTTCTTTGGCGATCGCTAAGTGAGATGAACGAATTCATTTATATCTGTATCTTATTTTACCGTTCCTAGAAATAGGTCTAACTTAAGAAAGATTTATAATGATCTCCTGACAAAAATGCAGAGGTGAGGGGATGAAAGCGTAATGTGGATGCGGTGAGGGGTGATGCAGTGAGCAAGGGAAGAGTTTGAGCACTAGTTTCTAAGATGCTATTAGCCTACTATGCCCTGAGGGGGGGTAACGGGTTCTGAAATGCACCTTAAGGATCATGAATTTAATTAACTCATAAATTGGATGGGCGAGTTTCACGGTGCAATCATGAACCGGGCGACAATATCAGTAAAACCGCTCTACCAATCCTGGAGCCTACTGGTCTGTCAAATTTAATTTGACAGGTAGCGAACACCTAGGAAGTTAATGAGGGCTAAATTTTGAGGGTCTACGACCCGTCAAAATTTTCCTGACGGAACACCACCTAATTCCCATTCCTAAATTACCAATTGTGAAAGTCATTATTTTCGACTTTGATGGGACGATCGCTGACTCGTTTGAGATGGTTCTGACCATTAGTAACCGATTGGCAGCCGAATTTGGCTATTTGCCAGCATTGCCAGAAGATATCAAACGGTTGAAAGACTTGAGTTCCAGGGAGATTCTGCGACAGGCAAAGGTTCCCTTCTTTCGATTGCCCTTTTTGTTGCGGCGACTACGCTTTGAACTCAACTGTGAAATTTGTAACCTCAGCCCGATTCCCGGCATTAAAGAGGCACTACAAGAACTGAAACAACAGGGGCACCTACTGGGAATTGTGACCTCTAATTCGGTTGAAAATGTAGCCGAGTTTTTAAAGGCTCAGGGAATGGAGGATTTGTTTGACTTTATTGGCTCTGGGCTGACGCTTTTTGGTAAGGGGAAGGTCATTCAACGTATTATCAAGCAACAACAGTTAAACCCGCTAACAGTAATTTATGTTGGGGATGAAACAAGAGATATTGAAGCTGCGAGAAAAATCCAGATTCAGGCGATTGCCGTCACCTGGGGGTTCAACTCTAGCGAGGCACTGCTAGAGCAGAAACCCGACTTTCTAATCAGCCATCCCAGGGAGTTGGTAGAGGTGATGGGTGGTGGGGTGGAGCAAGTAAGGAGAGAGCAGAGGGGAGTGAAATACCGCTAACTTACAGCGATTTTTAGATGAGTTAACCATAATGGCGGGTGGATGGGTGGATGTAAGGGGAAACGGCTGTAAAACGCTTAAATCCAAACTCAAAACCCAAAACTCAAAACCCTTCTTCCCTTTTCCCTACTATGGGTGAGCAGACAGCGGTTAGTGGCTCTGTGGCGAATTCCCCAAGCTGAACGGATTGGAGCAAGGTGGTCCAGTGGTTGCGGGGGGAGGACTCGTTAGGGTAGGTGCATTGATTCTGAGCCAGGATGGCGATCGCATCGTGCCAGATTCCGGCTGAGGCGTAGATATTAGCGCGATCGTAAACAGAAGTGGCTTGCTTTAAACGGTTGTTCAAATTTGGATTGGCGTTGATGCGCTGCACAACTCCCTCCACAAAGGGATTGCGAGAGGGATAGTTGGGGTCACAGAGGACAGTAAATTGCCAGTAAAAGTCTTTACTGACCTCCAGCACTGATTTGGTCACTGTTTCAGGGATTGTGTAACTGACAATTCCTGGGGTTGCTGGTAAGGCGATCGTTGTTTTGTAAAGTTCCTGATCGTTGCCATCCAACAGGGCAAACTCAGCCCTTTCGGCAGGGGAAGGGGGAACATACCAGAAAAAAGTGGGGCTATTTGACACCGTTGCACTAAAGCCATCGACGGGGGTGAGGGGCATCAAAAATTTTTGCCCTGCCATACAGGTTCCTCGAGTTCCGGCTCCTTCCCGCCGACCGGGTATGCCTCGACTGGGTGGGCGATACTGTTGAGCCATTGCCAGGAATGGGGTTCCAACCAGCATTAATCCTACGAATATCGATAGGCTAAATAGGAGCGATTTGTTACGAAACATAAATGTGGAGCCGCACAGTTGCTTATTAACCATCATTTTGAACTTACAGCCATTTTCATTTGTGTATGCCACACCGATTGTCTTGTATTAATCTGAAGGCATCGTCTGTGTGTTCATCATCTGAAAACCGCTGTCAGGACATTCCAAAAAATAAGTGCTTCTTCTGTCAGTCCTGACACTTTCCCCTGCCCTCGGTTAGACACAGTGTTCTAATCCAGCACTCGCCTACCTGATAGATGGGCGCTATACCTACTCGATCGCATTCGTCGTCTGAATGTTCCCATCAAGGGAATCGCTTTGATGACTTGTTTGATGGTCTGTGGCTTCAGGGAGAGCGGTGGCATAGTCCAATACCCGGTAGACCTCGACCATTTGCTGTTTCCCTTTGAGGGCAAGCGGTCCCCAGGATTCAACGTCAAACTTGTTTTGCAAATGCACTAAAGTATCTTTAGCAATCAGAATGCGGCAGATCTCGTTCTGACGGCTTTTTTCATAGCTTTCCAGGCGGGCAGCCGTGTTGACACTGTCACCGATAACCCCGTACTCCAATCGGTCTTTGCCCCCCAAACTTCCGGCAACAATGGGTCCGGTAAAGATACCAACTCGCATGGCAGCAGTCGGTAGACCCCGGTTGTGCCAGTCTTGATTCAGTTGCTGGAGGCGATCGCGCATTGCCAGCGCACATTCCACCGCCAACCGGGCATCTTCTGCGACTTCAATGGGAGCCGTCCGATTGATGGGTACCCCAAACACTGCCAGCATTCCATCTCCGGTGAATTTGTTAATAATGCCGTGGTGGGAAATGACCTCCTGGGTAATGGCACTTAGATATTCATTCAGCCATTCCAGCAGGTTTTCCGGGGGCATATACTCCGAAATGGTGCTGAAATCTTTAACGTCGGTAAATAGCATGGTGGCATAGAACCGCTGACCGGGAAGTTTGCCAGATTTGAGCAGGCGATCGCGGCTGTTCCAGAGGGCATTAGCAATTTCGGGGGAGGTGTTTTGCCCCAACAGTGTCATCATCATCACTTGCTGGCGGTAAGCCTGCTGTGCCCGGTAGGCAACCATAATGCCTGCTGTCATCATCAATCCCAGCACAGGCGACATGACCGGCACCCATCCTGCTTGCAAGAAGAAGCCATAGTAACCAATGCCACCCAGTACAGTAATGGAGACTGAGATCGCCACAATTAGCCCCAGTGGATGCCGAATAAACCAGGCAAGACTACCTCCCAGCAATGCCCAACCAGCAATCCAAACCATTTCTACCCAATCTGCCCAATACCAGAACAAGGACTGTTCACCTAATGCTGCACTAAGAATCTGGCTGACA
Source organism: Kovacikia sp. CALU 1929 (assembly GCF_056784235.1). Lineage (NCBI taxonomy): Bacteria > Bacillati > Cyanobacteriota > Cyanophyceae > Leptolyngbyales > Leptolyngbyaceae > Kovacikia > Kovacikia sp. CALU 1929. The sequence continues at coordinate 60,139 of NZ_JBXBCF010000059.1, read as the reverse complement.
ATCTGGGCGTGGATGATGACCCCTGGCATGGACCAGTTGCGATCGCCAGCGGCGGCACTATAGGGAGTCAGGAACATGTCCTTCAAACTACGGGCACTGGTACCAATTAGAACAATTTTGCCCTTGACCCAACTGGGGTCGAACTCGTTATTCAAGATCTGGGTCAGGGTCACCTGGTTTGCCAGGTGATGGCGAGCGCGGTAGTTGAGTAAAATCTGATAACCCGCGGCATCCAGATTTTGGTACAGTCCTGAACTCGACTCTAAGGGAACGAACTCGGCTTTTCCAAGGCGAAGATAGTTAGGGTTCATGTGCCCCGTCTGGGGGGTAATGCCCAGATCGCGAAGGTAAGCGATCGCCAGTTGCAAGGAAAATGCGGTCAGAGTCTCCGTCTCGGTATCGGCATACAAAAGCCCCCGACGAATTACCCCATCATTGTCTGGGGGAATGTCATTAAAACCAACCCGTGCCGCTGGTACACTCGCAGGCGGTGCAACTCCCAGATCTTCCTCATCACTGATTTTGGTAATCACCACCACGTTTGGAGATTGCAGCTGTTTAGCGAGTTCCTGGTTGCCAGGTTCCTGGGGCAAATCTCGATAGAGATCCAGCCCAATCACCTTAGGATTGTGCTTTTGTAGGTTAGCCAACAGGGTTGCTACTGTCCGGTCAGAGAGGGGCCAGCGTTTCTGTGCCTTAATATCGGCTTCGTTAATAGCCACAATTAGCAGGCGGGAGTCAGGTGCCAAATCCGGGCGCAGGCGCATCATCTGATCATAGGCTGCTAGTTCTGGAGTCTGGAGCCACCCAATCTGACGCGCTGCCAGTAGACTTCCGGTAACTGCCAAACTGGTTACGCCGATCGCCAGGGGCACCAAAATTGCTTTCGGCAGAGTTGCCAGGGTAGACCAGGCGGCACGAGCGTTAAATTTTATGCCAGATACAGGTGCTTTCAAGTGCAAAATATCGGAATGGTTCCGGTAGTCTTGAGGTAGGGTCAGTGAAGCGATGCACCTGCATCCATCCTAGCGGGAGCCGCATCCCTGATTAAAAGCTATACGCATTCTAGCCAGGCAGATCCTGATTAGCTGCTGGATAGAACGGAATCCCTATATATTCATCCCCCTGGCTTCTCCAAATCTTCAATTTCTTTAGAAAAAATTGGCTACCTGAAAAGATCCCCGGTGTCTGTCAGAGTGATTGCATGAATCAAACTAGATTCGAGAGACACCGGGGATCTAATACCAATTTGAATTGAAACCACAGCAGATCCCGGTACGGGCTTGGCACTGCCAAGCCCCTCCTGAAGCTCCTCCTCAACTTTGATGTGCCCACAAGTTCGTTTAAATCGGTATAAAACGCCAGATTAGCCATCAAATAAGACTGAATTGGTCAAATTTGACCACGGCTGATTCGGGTTTTCGCGTGTCAAAGTAGTAGCTGCTGACCGTTCCTGCGCCCGTGTCCAAAATGCTGAACACGGTGATATCATTACTGGCGACATAGGGCATCGGTTGACCGCTGGCATCCTCTAAAGGAGCAATGGTTGGAATCACAGGTTCTAAACCATTGGGGTCGCCAATCGCGACATAGGCTTCCTGGTAGGCTGAGCTGGGAGGCACTGGACGCTGGCGATCGCCCAGGTGTGCTCCGTAGGAGTTGCCCACATTTGAAGTCTCCAGGTAGTGAGTGCCTCTGGGACTGACAAACCGATTCCACAGGTGGGAATGCCCAAAGAAAACAAGCTGGGTTCCGGCAGCTTCCAGCAAGGGTACAACATCTCTGATAATGTAATCTGCTGGTTTGGGGTATTCGTAGCGAATGGCAGTGATAGTGCCTGCGGCATTTCGCTCAATCACCTGCACCGGGTCAGTATAGGCAGGAACGATGTTGTCACCCAGGGTATGGGGCGGGTGGTGAAACATGACGATTTTGTACTTTGCTTGCTGGAACTCTGGACGGGCAAGTTCCTGTTCCAGCCAGGTATATTGGGGACTGCCTTTGGCGATCGATTCAAAGATGTGTTGCCCATGGCCCCACTGGTCTGGCTGGTTCAGATCTGCATCCCGTTCTTGGTAACGTCCTTTGGTATCGGGTGTCAATTTGTAGCCGCGCCAGATGTTCGTAATGTAGAGAACAATCAGCCGGATATCGCCAAAGGTAACGGCGTAATACTTTTCCCCACCTGGGGAACTGGTGGGCAAGGTCAGGATTTCTTCGTAGGTATCGACATTGAAGGAATGGTTATTTAACCAGGTTTCCTTAATGGCAGGATCGTTGGTCGGATTGAGGGTTTTAGCTTTCTGCTGGTAACGCTTTTCGGCTGCCCACCGGGGAACCGCATCTTCAAACTGATCATCCAGGCTATTTGTAGTGGAAAACCGTCCCATCACCTCATGGTTGCCGATCGCCGCAAACAGAGGAGCAGACTGGATCAAGGCACCGCCGGTATAACGAGTTTTGCTGCCATTCTTTTCCAGTTCGTAGTAGGCGCGTCCCTGGAGAGGCGGGAAGAAGGCATTGCCGTTGCGATCGTCAAACCATTCCGAGGCGCGATCGGGCACGTTCACCAGATCTCCAGCAAATAGGACTGCATCGACCGGCCCAATGGTTTCCACAACCTTCTGACAGTTTGCTGCCACCATCGGTTTCAACTGGTGATCCGAGGTCAACCAAATTTTCAGTGGTTGACCGGGGGACGGTGTGGCAGATAAGGTAAAGCGATCGCTACTGACGGAAACTCCATCCTCACGGGTGCTGGTGACCTGGTAGGGGACAGGCTGACCCGGAAGCAGCCCCGTAATTTTCGCTTCATGCCGCCAGATGGGACGATAGGTAGGCTGGGGGTAAGCAATGGTCAATGGGGAGTCCTGGTCTTCGCGGGTGCGGCTCAGTTGGGTGGTGGTGGCGATCGCCTTTTGCCCCAATCCCTCGCCATAGGTAACGGTGTGGTGGGAACCGGCAAACTCCGTAAACCAGACCACGCGCACAGAATTTTCCGTCGGTAGTTGCAGGAAAGGGTCGGTCAATAATTGGGGTGGGGAAACCATTGCAAGCACTTTAGGAATCAGTTGGGATGGAAGGATAGCGGTCAGGATTGCCCTGACCAGAAAGTGACGGCGCGAATGAGGGCGCATGAAATATCCAGCCATTGCTAATCTAAACTCAACCGTGCTCATCCTAACTGTCCCAGGTTAAGAACCTATAGTGAGGGAAATAGGCGTATCAACTCACAGTGAATCAACTATGGTGAATCAAATTACCCTTCAGGTGAACGGTGAGCCAAAAACCTGTTCACCGGAAACTTCCTTACCCGAATTTTTAAACCAACTGGGAATGAACCCTCGCCTGGTTGCCGTGGAGTACAACGGCGAGATTTTGCACCGTCAGTTTTGGGACACCACCGAGATGAAGGAGGGCGATCGCCTGGAGATTGTCACGATTGTGGGAGGGGGATAAGGGAGAGTTGAGAGTTGAGAGTTGAGAGTTGAGAGTTGAAACCCCGTACCCAATCCTCCTTCTTCTTCTCACCCTTCACGGGGTATTTTTTTCCTTACTGTGGGGAAAGTCATTTTTGGATGCGTATTTCTAAATTAAGGACTTCTGAAGTGTGTTCTTAATGAGGTAAAAAAGGATGACTCTTGAGCAATTGACTTTAAACGGTGCCACCACCCTGTTGACCTATCTGCAATGCACTCGGCTAACGAACGAAGGGATTGGAGCCGAAGCGCTGGCTGCAACGTTGTGTGAAATGCTGAACCAGATCGAAGCTGAACACCCCGGTATTACGCATGGGTATGGCTGGGAAAAAGTCATCTCCCTAGAAACAGATTTAGAGCGGGATTGGGAATCTAACCAGATTGACAATGACCGTCACACCGATTTTGATTTCTCCAGATTAAGCTAGAAGCATAAAGAGTCACTGGACTATTGCCACGGGCTAAAGACAGTTCAAGGGCAATGGTCTTGCAAGAGCCTGCCAACCCCATAGTCCAGTGTCTAGCGTCTAGCGATCGAGGTAAGGATGGAAATTGGTGTTCCAAAGGAAACAAAGGATCAGGAATACCGGATTGGGCTGAGTCCTGGCAGCATCAGGAGTTTGACCGAGCGTGGACATCATGTTTTTGTGGAAACTGGTGCTGGATTGGGTGCCGGGTTTACGGATGCAGATTATGTTCAGGCAGGTGCTCAGACGGTTTCTACGGCAAAGGATGCCTGGGATCGGGATCTGGTGATTAAGGTCAAAGAGCCTCAAGTCTCGGAGTATCAATATTTACGTAAGGGAATGATCCTGTTCACCTATCTTCATCTGGCAGCCGATCGCAAGCTGACGGAGCATTTGCTGGAAAGTGGAGCAACGGCGATCGCCTACGAAACGGTCGAATTGCCCGATAAACGTTTTCCCCTACTTGCCCCTATGAGCATTATCGCCGGACGACTGGCGGTGCAGTTTGGCGGGCTCTACCTGGAACGGCAACAGGGAGGACGAGGCGTATTGTTGGGAGGCGTTCCCGGTGTTCAGCCCGGGAAAGTGGTGATTCTGGGTGGGGGGGTGGTTGGTACCGAAGCTGCCCGAATTGCCGTTGGTATGGGTGCCAGAGTGCAAATTTTAGATATCAGCGTCGATCGCCTCTCTTACCTGGAAACCCTGTTTGGCTCCAGGGTGGAGATGCTTTACAGCAGCACCAGTTATATTGAATCCGTCGTACCGGATGCCGATTTGCTGATTGGCGCGGTACTGGTTCCTGGGCGCAGACCTCCTACCCTCGTTTCCCAGAATTTAGTCAAACAAATGCGTCCCGGTTCCGTGATTGTGGATGTGGCAGTAGACCAGGGCGGTTGCATTGAAACGGTTAGACCAACTTCCCACTCCCACCCCACCTATGTAGCAGAGGGGGTTGTCCATTATGGGGTACCCAACATGCCAGGAGCCGTTCCCTGGACGGCAACCCAGGCACTCAATAACAGTACCCTGCCCTATGTGCTGAAACTAGCAGACTTTGGTTTAGCTGCCCTCGACAAAGATCCCATCCTGGCAAAAGGATTAAACGTACAGAACAACCATCTCATCCATCCTGCCGTGCAGGAGATGTTTCCTGACTTAATGGGGTAATTTTCAAAGAGAGAGCGGTGTGGGCGATGTCCAGGAAAGATCCGCCCCATGACTGGGCTAAGTGCCTGAATCATGTTTTAATTCGTTGCAAAAGTTAAAATTAAAGTGTTAGCCCCCTCTCTCGCCGCCTCATAGAGCCTGGGCTAACCTGGCAGCCCTAAAAGCGATATACCCGAAAGGGTTGAAGACATTACTTAATTATCCAGAGAGATGATTTCCCACAGCCAATAATGTTTGATTTCATTTCAGCCTGGTGGCGATTTAAGTCACTTTATTGATTTTGTATAATTTCACGGCTGTGAAAAGCAATTAACATAGAAGAATCTATAAATCGTTTACTGTTTATAAAAGTTTGAGTTTCTGTTTGAGAGGATGTTTAGAAAGCCCTACTGCCGGTAGCATAAACCTCCTGATGAATATGAGTTATTTATTTTTATGGTCAAGCGATCGCTCCAGGCATCTCCTGCTGGTATTCAACGGGCTAAACGAGCGTTTGCGCTTAAGGGCTGGACACAGGAAAATCTGGCAGGAGAGGTAAGCTTAAAGACCCGTCAGCCAATCTGGCGGTTTTTCACCGGGAAACCCGTTGATCGACAGATTTTTTTAGCCGTTTGTTCAATCCTCGATCTAGATTGGCGAGAAATTGCAGAAAATCCGCCAGCGGACTTTCCGGAGCCTGGGGAGGCAACGGATCAGGCTGATCTGGATATCGATGGTCTGGTACAGCAAGTGCGATCGCGCCATCGAGACACCATTCAAAACCAATGTGGCATTTTGCAGCTATTGGACATTAATCGTCCGGTTAACATTGATGACATCTATGTGGATGTCAATATCCTAGAAGAAATCGCCAGCCAACAGCAGTTAGAAATTGCTACCCTACAAAACCTGGAACCTGCTGAATTCAACCGCGTGGGCTTGGGTGCGGTAGAGCAGGCGCAAATACCAGGAATGCAGGCGGTTGAAACCTATTCGAAGCTCAGAGTTCTGGGTAAACCAGGGGTGGGCAAAACAACTTTTTTGCAACATCTGGCAATCCAATGTAACCGGGGTGAGTTTGCCGACCATCAAGTCCCAATCTTTATTCCCCTGAGAGATTTCGCTGAAGAATCCAGGGATGATGGTAAATTCAGCCTTTTAAGTTACGTTCGTCATGCCCTGCTCACCTCTGGTATTTCAAACCCATCGGTGCCTGAAACCTTACTGCAAGCAGGCCGTGTCTTGCTCTTGTTAGACGGTATGGATGAAGTGCTGAATCAGGACATTGCCGCCGTTCTGAGAGAGATTCGCAAGTTTACGGATAAGTATCACAGAAATCGATTTGTCGTGTCCTGTCGCACCGCCGCCCAGAGGCTAAAACTGCGAGGCTTCACGGATGTCGAAATTGCGCCCTTTACCCAGACACAAATCACAACCTTTGCCCAAAAGTGGTTTGTGGCACTCACCAAAACGACGGCTCAATTGGGGCAGGAGCAATCGGCTCAGTTTATTCAGAAATTAGACTTGCCAGAAAACTGGCAGTTTCGCCAACTGGTGGTAACACCATTGTTTCTGCATCTTGCCTGTTGGGTGTTTTATGGTCAAGGAAAATTTCCGAACAAGCGGAGTGAATTTTATAAGCAAGGGCTGGATCTGCTGCTGGGGCAATGGGATGAAGCGAGAGGGGTTGAACGTGACAACGTATACCGAGAGTTTTTACTGCCCCAAAAGCTGAGGCTGCTGAGCCAATTGGCAGCCGTCACCTTTGAACAGGGACAGTACTTCTTCGAGCAACGCACAATTGAGCAATATATTGGGGACTATTTGCGGAATTTGCCAGGGGTGCCCCTGGAACCCGAAGAACTGCAACTCGAAAGCGAGGCAATGCTGAATGCGATCGAGGCACAACATGGGTTACTGACTGAACGGGCGCGAGGAATTTTCTCATTTTCCTATCTGGCATTTCAAGAATACTTCACTGCCCGAAAGATCGTTGCCAGCCACAATCTGCGAGCATTAGAGCAAGCCCTGGAAGGATTAGTCAGTCACATTACCGATCCCCACTGGCGCGAAGTCTTTTTGTTAACGGCTGCCATGTTGCGCAGTGCTGATTCACTGGTGCAGTTGATGAAGCAACAGATTGATGCCTTAGTTGCCCAAGACCCCTATCTGCAAGAATTTTTGATGTGGGTCAGCCAAAAATCCCAGATGATTCCAGCGGAACGCAATGTGGCGACGGCACGAGCGTTTTACCTTGCCCTGGCACAAAACCCTCATACAGCGGCACAGTTTGCCTTAGTCAGCACCCTGGAGCAGGGCATGTTTTTAGATGCGGCGTTAGAAAACTTGCTGCTAGAGTTTGCGATCGACCACAGTCAAGATTTTGCCTACGTCAATGCCTGTAGCGAAGCACTCAACAACATTCTGGTGATGGTTTTGGATGCTGGATTTTATAAGTCCCTGCAACAATTGAGAGACCAATTGCCCTCTGCGAGCCAAAATCAGGAACGGCTTCAGAAGTGGTGGCAGAAAAACTATGCTGCCTGGGTGCAGCAGTTGAAGGAGCGGATTGTTCATTATCGCAATATTCATCATCCCTGGCAGTTTAGCCCTGAGCAACAGCAGGTGCTACAACGCTACTACGATGCCAATCAACTTCTGATCGATTGTCTGAATAGTAACTGTGAGGTGACAGCGGCAATCCGGCAAGACATTGAAGCCACGTTGCTGTTACCTCAAAAAGAACTGGAAGATCGAGAATGGCAAGGAGAGTAGATTTAGAGGCGATCGCTCCTTCGATTGGTGCCAGTAGAGAGGGTAAATGAAGGGAGCGACATCACCATTGAACATCAGTTTGGATGAAGAAGCAGAACGAAATAGCCCTGGTTTTATAGGGGGGGGCTAATTGGATACTTCTAGTTTCTAAGACTGACAGCAAATTCCCTGAGTTTGTTATCTCTGATACAAATTAAAAATGGGCTTCTTGTTAGAACTAGAGCCTGAGAAGATTCGTTTATTCAACCATTCAAACAACTGAGATGCTTCTAGGGTTCCGATTCAGGTTTGTTGCCTGAATGTCTGGTCCGAGAGGGGCAGGCTGTGATTCAGGCTGTACTGCTGAGGATCATGGTTACACGGCGGGAGAAAAGCCCGGGAGAGATGGCAACGTATGTGGATGTTGCTGCTCTTGCGGGCTTTTTTGCTGAAATTTTTGCTCTGTCCTGGTATTCTGTCGTGGTGAATTTATGACCGACAATCCCTTATTTCAAAGTCCAGACTCTACTCCTCAACCCTCTTCTGAGGCAACCCGCGCTTTACAGCGAGAAAGCCAGTTGCCGTTGACGGGTTGGCAGCAGGAGGTTACCAAAGGACTGGAGTATGGGCTAGAAGCCGCAGCCAGTATTCGCGATCGCTCCATTCCGACCTTTTCTCGCGGTGAGTTACCCCACTTTGCAGGCATTAATACCTTCCTGAAAGCGCCCTATTTAGAGGATGTGCGCAGAGTTGGTGAGTATGATGTGGCGATCGTTGGCGTTCCCCATGACTGTGGTACCACCTACCGCCCCGGTACTCGGTTTGGTCCCCAGGGAATTCGGCGCATTTCTGCCCTCTACACCCCCTATAACTTTGAACTGGGTGTCGATTTGCGGGAGCAGATTACCCTCTGTGATGTGGGCGACATTTTCACCATTCCCGCCAACAACGAAAAGTCCTTTGATCAGATTTCTAAAGGCGTTGCCCATGTCTTCGCCTCTGGAGCTTTCCCGATTCTTTTAGGCGGCGATCACTCCATTGGATTTCCGACAGTGCGAGGCATCTGCCGTCACCTGGGGGACAAAAAAGTTGGCATTATCCACTTCGATCGCCACGCCGACACCCAGGAAACCGATCTGGACGAGCGGATGCACACCTGCCCCTGGTTCCATGCCACCAACATGGCAAATGCCCCCGCTAAAAACCTGGTGCAGTTAGGGATTGGCGGCTGGCAAGTGCCCCGGCAGGGGGTCAAAGTCTGCCGTGAACGGATGACTAATATTCTTACCGTAACCGATATTGTTGAGCGGGGTTTGGATGCTGCCGCCGACTTTGCCCTGGAACGGGCGCTAGACGGAACCGACTGCGTCTGGATCAGCTTCGACATTGACTGCATTGATGCCGGGTTTGTCCCTGGAACTGGCTGGCCTGAACCAGGCGGCTTACTTCCCCGCGAAGCGCTTGGTCTGCTGGGCAAAATTATCCAAAAAGCCCCCGTTTGCGGTATCGAAGTAGTCGAAGTTTCTCCCCCTTACGATGTCAGCGACATGACCTCCTTAATGGCAACCCGCGTCATTTGCGACACCATGGCACATATGGTTATCTCTGGACAACTTCCACGCAAGTCAAAACCCGCTTACATCCATGCAGAAGCCAACATGGAGGTCGATCAAGCATGGACGTAAATCAGTTGAGAGTTGAGAGTTGAGAGTTACAGAGTTCAGAGTTCAAAGTCCACACTGACCAATGACCAATGACCTGCTCTCTTCCCCTAACAATCGCCAACCCTCCCCCTCATTCCTCTTTACCATGCACGAAGTTGACATGACCAGAGCTTTGCTCGTCACCCTCCAGAACTGGTGTCAAGAGCAGCCAGAACAACCCACTGTTTCCTGTGTTCATCTGATCGTGGGGCAATTTACCTGCGTTGAACCGGTCAGCTTGCAATTTGCTTTTGAAGTGCAAACTCGTAACACGTTCTTAGAAGGAGCAAAACTCCAAATTCAAGAAACGCCCCTGATTGCCTTTTGTCACCCATGCCAGCAAGAATACCGCCCCGAAATTGGTATTCAGTACGCCTGTCCCCATTGCCGATCGCCCATGGAAGATATCCGCTCTGGACGAGAACTCAAGATCGATCGGATTGAGTATGCAGTTGAGTGTGAGGTGTGAGGGGTGGTTGTTAGAAGCTGGTTATTGGTCATTGGTCATTGGTCATTGGTCAAGTATGAGCTTTAGAACTCCAAACTCCGAATTTTCAACTTTCAACTTCCCACTTTCAACTTCATCCTTCACCATGCACCAAACCTTCGACGCTGCCCTCGGTATTAACCTGCTCCACGCCAACCAGGAAGGAGCCGACCATAACCGTGCCCATTTTGACAAGTGGGGCATTACCTGTTTCAACCTCATGAGTAGTCCAGGGGCCGGGAAAACGGCTCTGTTGGAAAAAACACTGGCGGCACTGAGTTCCGCCTTCAACATTGCGGTAATTGAAGGGGACATGACGACTGAACTCGATGCCGATCGCCTGCGTCAGTATGGAGTTCCCGTAATTGCAATTAATACCGGGCGCTCCTGCCACCTGGATTCCAAGATGGTTGCGGGGGGCATTCACCGACTGGAGCATGACTATGACCCTGCCAGCTTTGACCTGGTGCTGGTGGAAAACGTCGGTAACCTGGTATGTCCTGCTGAGTTTGAGGTGGGTGAACATGCCAAGATTGCGCTTTTGAGCGTCACTGAAGGCGAAGACAAACCCCTCAAGTACCCCATCATGTTTCGTGAGGCAGATTGTCTGCTGATTACCAAGACTGACCTGGCTCCCTATGTGGATGTAGACCTGAGCCAAATTGAGGCAAATGTGCGCCAGGTGAATCCCAGTGTCGTGATTTTCCAGGTTTCTACGAAAACTGGCGAGGGGTTAGCCGCCTGGTTTGAATGGGTGCGAACGTCAGTCAAATCCGCCCAGATGGCATCTACGCCAACAGCGGCTCCTGTAGGGATTATGGATTGAAATTTTGTGGTGTTTCTTGTGAGTAGTTGATATGAAAATGCGATCGCTATTGTCCGGTGTTTCCCTGTTTTTAGTCAGTCTGCTACTGTCTGTTAGCTGTGCCAATCCGGGTAGCCAAGTATCGACCCAGCCTGGCAGTTCTCCTGCTGCTGGTAGCGAAGCCACGGTTCGTTTAGGGTTTAGCGCCTGGCCCGGTTGGTTTCCCTGGCAGGTTGCCCAGGATGAAAAGATTTTTGAATCTAATCAGGTATCGGTTGATTTGAAATGGTTTGACGGGTATCTCGAATCAATTAATACCCTGGTCGCCGGACAAACCGATGCAAACTCTCAGACGTTAAATGACACCATTAGTTCGGTGGCAGGCGGCGCAGACCAGGTGGTTGTGCTGGTGAATGACAACTCCACCGGCAACGACAAAATCATCGTTCGTGAAGGCATAAATTCCATTGCCGACCTGAAGGGTAAGCGGATTGCAGCCGAGGAAGGAACCGTCGATCACTTTCTACTACTGTTGGGGCTACGGAAAGCAGGGTTAGGACCTCAGGATATTACCTTTGTGCCTCTGGAAACTGGGCAGGCTGCCACAGCCTTTGTAGGTGGGCAGGTCGATGCGGTAGGGGTGTTTGCGCCCTTTACCACCCAGGCACTCAAACGTACCGGCAGTAAGGAACTTTTTAGTTCAAAGGATTTTCCGGGAGCCATCCCCGACCATTTGGTCTTCAGTCGTCAGTTTGTCGAAGCAAACCCCGACCAGGTGCAGGCAATGGTGGACTCCTGGTTTGCCACGCTGGACTTCATGGAGAAAAACCCAGACCAGGCAATTGAAATCATGGCAAAACGAGCAGGGGTGACTGTTGCAGAATACAAAGACTATGCTGCTGGAACCAGAATTTTTACAATCGAAGAGAATCTAAAAGCCTTTCAGCCTGGAAATGACATGGCTTCTCTAACGTTTGCGGCTGAAGAAATGACAAAGTTTTTAACCGAGGTTGGGCTGATAAAAACAAAACCTGATTTAAGCAAGCTATTTGACGATCGCTTCGTCAAAGCCTATGCCGAGAAAGCCAAAAAATCCTAGTGGTCTGCGGTGTAAATCTAGCTACCATTCCGTAGTGCCGGTATCTCGACTGTAGGGCAGGCATCTTGTCTGCCCTACAGTCACTGAACTTCCACCTTGCTGCACTAGCCATCCAGGTGATTTGGGCGACAAAAATTGGGCATCTGTGTAGCAGATATAACAGATCTGGAGTTCCTTATCCAGTTATTGAGTATCTATCAAGTTTTGACTAAATTGTGCGCCTTTAGCAGTTACTCCTTTAGCAGCCGCTAAGAAATAGCTGCAAATAGCGATTAGCTAACAGACTAATTGCTATTTGCTAACAGCAGTCAGATTTGTGGAGTTGTTTTTCATCAGCTCTTAGCAGCCAGGAGTCTGCCAATGTCTCCTGACCCAGGGTTTGTTCTGAAACGACTCTTCGCCCTTCCCCCCTCCTCATAACCTATGAGCCAAAGCACCGGTATTGAACCTTCCCCACCACCCACAAAGCCCTTTGGAAACGTGTTTTGGCGGCTTGCCGAAGACATTCCTAAGTCGCTTCAAACAGCCTTGATGGTTACATCTATCTGTTTGCCCCTGTTGCTCTGGTGGCTGGTGACTGCATTTGGCACGGTCGATCCTAAATTTTTGCCTTCGCCTGCGAATGTAATCGATGCCTTTGGGCGGTTATGGAGTACGGGCGAACTCTTAAATGATACGGTTGCCAGTTTGTGGCGAGTCGGCGTTGGTTTCCTATTAGCATCCCTTTGCTCCATTCCAGTGGGCGTGCTAATGGGTAGCTTTCCCAGCATTCGAGCGTTACTGGAACCGCTGTTTGGGTTAATCCGTTATATGCCTGCTCCGGCTTTCATTCCACTCTTAATTCTGTACTTAGGCATTGGGGAAGAACCTAAAATCACTCTGATCTTTATTGGTGTTTTCTTCTTCAATTCGCTGATGGTAATGGACACTGTCAAGTTTGTTCCCAAGGACTTGATTGAGGCGACCTATACCCTGGGCGGCAATCGCTTACAGACCTTGCTTCAGGTTATTTTTCCCTACGTGCTTCCTGGCATCATTGATGCTTGCCGAATTAACCTGGCAGCCGCCTGGCAGTTGGTGATTGTCTCTGAACTAATTGCAGCGACCGAAGGATTGGGTCGTCGGATCAGTGTTGCCGGTCGGTTTCTCAGAACGGATGAAATTTTTGTTGGGTTGATCGTGATTGGTGTAATCGGTCTGACGTTTGACATGCTGTTCCAGCAACTATTGCGCGTTTCCTGCAACTGGGCATCTCAAAAACGCTAGTGGTCTGTCAAGAATTATTTTGAGGGTTGCAACCCACAAAATAATAACTCCTTTCCTGTTCTAAACTCACCAACACAAAGTTGACAAACCACTACTCCTTCACTTATTAGCTCTCAATGCTCAAGTCCTAACCCTATTTCCCCCCCCCCCCTCCTCTCCTTCTTCCCTATCAACGAGGATCAGCCCATGTTTTTACAAATCAATAGCCTGCATAAACACTTCAAAACAAAAGAAGGAACGCTGGTGGTTTTGAAGGACATCAACATGGGAATTGAGCAGGGAGAGTTTATTTGTGCAGTGGGAGCATCGGGGTCAGGTAAGTCAACCCTGTTGCGTCAGATTGCAGGGTTAGATAATCCAACAATGGGCGAGGTCAGGGTCGAGGATAAGCTCATTACAGCACCTGGACCCGATCGCGGTATGGTGTTTCAGCATTACACCCTGTATCCCTGGATGAATGTGCAGGACAACACGGAGTTTGGGCTGAAGTTGCAGGGGGTGCCGCGCAGAGAGCGGCGTGAGAAAGCCAGCTATTACCTGGATGTAGTGGGGTTAGCGCGATTTGCAAAAGCACTGCCCAAAGAACTGTCGGGCGGCATGAAACAGCGGGTGGCGATCGCCCGTGCCCTTGCTTCAGAACCCAAAGTGTTGTTGATGGATGAGCCATTTGGTGCGCTGGATGTTCACACCAAGGAATCCATGCACGAATTCATGCTGGATCTGTGGCAGCGAACCAACCTCACAGTTTTTATGATTACCCACGATGTCGAAGAAGCCGTGTTTCTGTCTAATCGGATCTACGCGCTGGGTGCCCGTCCTGGTACAGTACGGCGTGAAATCACTATTGCTCTACCTGAGCGCACCCATCACGTTAAGCGCCACGCCACTTTCCACGACTATCGAGACGAATTAATGGATTTGATGCGGGGACACGGCAAGGAGGCAAGTGAAGCGGCAGCAATCGTTGCTTAATGCAAACTGTCCCCATCAATTCTGCGCTGTCTCCCAGACAGGCGGGTATAACGGTAGGGTGACAGGCAGAACAGAACGATCATGGTTGGTTCAAAATTTGCCGAAGACGAGGCATTTGGAATTGTCCCCATTCTGCGCGAGGGGAATGGTTATCAGTTTTTGTTAATTCAGCACCATGCAGGGCATTGGGGCTTTCCCAAAGGGCACGCCGATTCGGGAGAGTCCCCTTTAGAAGCAGCGTGCCGGGAATTTGTAGAAGAAACCGGAATTACGAGTTACACCGTCCTGCATGAGTTATCGTTTACCGAGCAATATTTCTTTACCCGTCGAAGGCAAAAATTCCGCAAAACGGTTATTTACTTTCCGGCTCTGGTCCAATCCTCAATCGTGAAATGCCAGAAAGAAGAGATCCGGGCATATGCCTGGGTGGAATTTGAGTCGGCGATCGCTCTAATGTCGTTCACAGGCGGCAAACAAGTTCTGATAGATGTGCATGAATACCTGAATCGTTCCTTTGCCTGAAAATCCTTTAAGCCTATCCGAAAACTTTCCTGGGTTTAGGGGGGGCTTGAGCGGTCAAAGCTTTTTAGATAGGCTTTTCTTTTAAGGATGTGCCTCAAAATAAAGTACCCGCTAGACAAGCTGCTCCACGATGGATTCCCGCCTGTGCGGGAATGACGTTGGGACTTTATTAATTTGCGAGTCCCTTAGTCGAATGCCTGAAAGTCTCTCTGGTTTAATACAATTTCGCCGTGATTGGGCACCCAGGCAATCCACTGCTCTGTTGAACATTGACACAGGAGCAGTGCCTCATCAGAGCTAAAAGGATCGGGGCGCTGCCGCAACTTGACCCAGGTAGACGGTTCAAACTCCGATTCAAAGGTAAGACAATTGGAACGACCCGGTTCGGTCGGAGTGTTGGCAAGCTCCGGCACCAGGCTCTCTAGTTGTTGACGAATCCGAAATTCAGTTTCAAGGTTCATTGCTGATTTGGTCCAGGCATTGCAGCAATCTGAAGCAACCGCAGGTTCATCCACTAAAGCGTCTTTAACCGGAGAGAAACGATTACGTTGCCCGGTTTTCTGAAACCTGGATGACTACCCAAGTAAGCCAGGATGCGGCAAAATTGTTTTCTGTAGTCTATGATACGGAATTTTGCCTGGAATCGTACATCATCCTTGAAGCTGAGATTTGCTGAAAAAAGTTTCTGTGCCCAACCGTGTATAGGAATCAGCCATTCGAGGTTATCAGGCGATCGCAATCAATATTAAAATTCGTAGTGTTCTTCCATCGGAAGGGAATCAAAATTATGCCTCTATCAGTTGGCGATACCGCTCCAACCTTTACAGCCAAAGATACCAATGGCAATACTGTCTCGCTGTCTGACTTTGCTGGCAAGACTGTAGTGCTGTACTTTTACCCCAAAGACGACACTCCTGGTTGTACCAAAGAAGCGTGCAACTTCCGAGACAACTACGCCGAGTACCTCAGCAAGGGCATCACCGTCCTTGGTGTCAGTATGGACGATGAGGTGTCGCACCAGGCGTTCACTGAAAAGTTCAGTCTTCCGTTTCCGCTGCTGGCGGATGGGGATGGAGCCATTACCAAGGCTTACGACGTAGAAGGGGAAATGAACGGAATGCGCTACGCCAAGCGAGTAACCTATGTTATCGACGGTAGTGGTCAAATCACCCAGGTCTACACCACGGTCAAAACAGACACCCACGCAGTGGATATTTTGGCTGAAATTGGTGCATAGCCTTACCTTTTAGCCAAAGTTTCCTAAAGAAATTCATCGTTTCGTTGAGCTTTGCCTCTCAGGGATATCCCTTACTCCAACGAGTAGGGGATATTTTTGCAATCAAAACTGCTCCCAATAACTCAATAGCGATTACTATTAGGACTCATTAAACTCGAATAGAGAGTCAGCCTGTGGATTACGAGACTGCCCATCATCTTTTGGTCGCTCAGGGAATGGCAATAGGGGACAATGCAGATGCGCTGCTCCCTCGCCTCAAGCTAGGACATCCCCCCATTCCTGGTCAGGTGACTTCTATCCTGCTAGCGTTAAAAGTCGTGTTTGAAGCATTGCGAGATGTCAGCGAATTAGACCGAGAGCTTGCTGCTGCCCTCTATTTGTTATCCAGCGAGAGCCGTCAGCAATTTGAACTTGGACGCAGAAATGGCGTAGCGTGGCCCCCCCTGCTAGACGAAGACCTGGATCGAATTGCGGTTGCTGTAAAAAGCATTTTCCTGGGAACGTGGCAAGGATAGGTAACTTTGATGGCAGGGTTCAGGGAGCAGAAGGTGGTAGGTGGTAGGGAGTCAGGTGTGCTCTACATTCAGCCTTTGCCTTTAGCCTCCCTGGCAGGCGTTGCTGGTTTTGGGTATGAATTGAGAGTGGTATGAATTGAAACTTCGTTCCAATTCATACTGCTGTTCAGCACCACCGAAATTCTGGGATGTTCCGGTTCCGGCATGATTCATACCTCTATTCTGAAACGCCGCGTTTCCTTATTGCTGCTTGAGTCGCAATCGTGATGAGGTTCGACTATCGTAAGAGCAGATTGCTAATCCTGAGTGAGATCCTATGCCACTCCTCGACCACTTTCGCCCTCCCTTGAGCACTCGGCGGCATTGGCACAGCTTCCACAATGCGTGGTCAACTTACCTGGCAGACGAGTTGAATCAGATGTTGCCAGAAGGCTACTTTGCCGAACCTAATGCCCAGTTTGGGATCGAAGTTGACGTAGCAACTTACAGTGAAGGAAGCTTCGGTAGTCCCTTGCGTCAAGCTCAAGAATACCCACAATGGATACCGCGATCGCCCACCGCAACGCTGCCATTCCAGCTCATTATAGACATCGTTGAGGTGCAAGTTTTTAGTGTTCAAGAGGGACCTACGCTGGTGGGGGCGATCGAATTGATCAGTCCTGCCAATAAAGATCGTCCGGCTCACCGAGATGCGTTTACTTCTAAATGTCAAACTTATCTGCAACAGGGAATTGGGCTAATTGTAGTGGATGTTGTCACAACCCTTTCGGCAAACTTACATAACGAGTTAATGAAGCGGTTGGAGTTACAGGTTGAGCCAGTGCAGTCCGACTTGTATGCCGTTGCCTACCGAATTGCAGAAACGGATGGCACACCCCATTTAGATTTCTGGCAGGAAACCTTTACCGTCGGAGGTCATCTCCCCATTCTGCCGCTGTACCTTAAAGGTGGGTTTTATCTACCTGTGGATCTGGAACAGTCCTATCAATATACCTGTGTTCGACAACGCATTCCTAAGTTCTCCTGAGGTCATCACAGATTCGCAAGCCCACCCTCAATTCATACCCACAATCAGCAACGCCATAAACCGTGATGTGATTGTTTGGGAAAATGTTTTGCACAGCCTACTCACCCATCCAGTTACCCATCCAGTTACCTATCCAGAAGTGCAACAATTTCCTCTACGGTTAGCAGAGAAGGATGATTCCAGGGAGAGCCTCCTACGGTGCGACGACCGCCCCAACTTCCGGTTTGAGGATCTTTTGCTTGTTCTGCCTGCGTCAAGCGATCGAAGGTGCCCTGGGTGTAATCGAGATGTTGTTGTTCGGGATGCAGCGGAATGCTGCCCAAAGTGTACTGATTTCCTCCCAGACGATGATCGCGGATGGTAATTGCTTCTGCTCGCAGAGTCTGGATACGCGATTGAATGGCTTGGTAAAAGGAGCGTGGATCAACAGTATGCCCAATTCCGCGCCCGTCACAGATGGCGATCGCGCCTCGTTTCGTTGCAATCCATTGAATCCGGTTTTCCGCCGTTAACATCTGGGCATCGGCTTCAACCTGCTGCCAATAATCATCGGCTTCACCACATTCTCCAGGATAGGGACATTCACCCTTTGCCGCTGCCATCAACCACTCAGTTCCCTGGCGAAAGGCTTCGGATGAATAGGCTTCCCAGTGTTCCTCTGTCCACTCTTTGCGTTCATGGGGCAAACCCAATTCGGCGGCGATGCCTTCACTGGTTTTCTTCAAAGCCGCATCGGCTTTGGTGGCAAATTCAGCATACTGGTTCAACTCGTCGGGAACCATCAGGTGATCGCAGTCCCAGGCGATCGCTTGCAGTTTGGCGATCGTTTCTGGGGTTAGCCGTTCACGGGGTAATTGTACCCAAGCAGCGGCACAACAGGCATCAGCGTCCACCATTGTGGTCACGAAGCAGAGGGGGAGAGAGGAAAGAGGGAAAGGGGGGAGGGGAATCTCACCAATCTGGATATTGGCTCCGTCTGGACGATGATGATCCCAATGCAGATCACCGGGTTTTGCAATCCAGTCCGGCACCGTACCATCGACCATGATGATCTGGTGGTCGGTTGGGAGGCGGTCAGCGTTGGTGGTGACAAGGTAGCGCATGGATGGAAAGCTAGAGGAGAGGGGGAGGGGTTGAGGTGGTTGGGTATAGTCGATCGCGAGATGATATTGACCTCGGATGAAGCGATTGGCTCTACTGCCCGTCCTGTGACAACAGCGCCATCAGGAATGCCCACTAACGAGATGTAGGGCTGAGGCGCATAGTACTGAGTGTCGAAAGGCACAAAGTAAAGTTTTCATAGACACTGAATGGGCACTGGTAAAGCTTCCGTGAATTCTCGCAGGCAATCAGACGCTAGGCTACTAGAGACCTGTTAATAAGTAGATCTTCAGACATTTCAGGGTGTCCCGCTATAAAGAAATTTATAAAGTTTTCCGGCATTTTTGTTCAAAGCACCGTATTAGTTAACTGACCAGTTTTACCCCTGGTATCAGAGGATTTTTTCATGTTTGCCTGCCTGCATTTAGATAGGGTACCTCCTAAGCCACTGCTGACTCTGCTGATCCTATCTTTTGTGATTACTTCTCCTTCGGTTGGGTTTGCTTCCTATCTGGCAAAACCTGCCCCTGAGCAATCTATCGTGGCGGCTGAAACACCGGCTGACCAGCTATTTCAGGAAGGGCAAAGGTGGCTGGTGAGTGCCCAAAATCAGATGGCACTGACTAATTTTCAGCAAGCTCTGAAACTCTATCGTCAGGGGGGCGATCGCTTAGGGGAAGCCAATACTCTCAGCGGAGTCGGTGATGTTCAATACAACTTAGAAAAGTATGGGGAAGCGCTGGAGTCCTATAGCCAAGCCTTAGCGGTGTATCGTCAGTTGGGCGATCGCCGGGGCGAAGCCACCACCCTGAACAATATTGGAGCCGTTTACGAAAACCAGAAAAACTACCCGCAGGCACTCAAGTTTTACGAACAAGCTTTGATATTACGTCAGGAGGTTGGTGATTTAGCAGGCGAAGGTACCACCTTAAATAATCTGGCGGGGGTTTACCTGAGCCAGGGCGATTTTGACCGAGCACTAAAAGAATATAGTGCCGCCTTAAAAAACCGTTGGCTGATGGGCGATCGCTGGGGCGAAGCCACTACCCTGAACAACATTGGTTTTGTTTGCCGCCGCACTGCCCAGTTTCACCAGAGTAAAGGAGATGTGGAAAAGAGTCAGGAGTGGTATCAGAGCGCCCTGGATCACTACCAGGCATCCCTGGCAATTCGCCGGATGTTGAAAGATCGCTTGGGGGAAGCCTCCACTCTAAATAACCTTGGCTTCATTTACCGCAGTCTGGCAGCCTATGAGGCTCCCCAGAATCAGCAGATGGCTCTAGAAGAGGCGGGGCGAACCTATCTTAAAGCCGCAGAGATTTATAACCAGTTGGGCGATCGCAAAGGTGAAATCACTGTACTGAATAACCTGGGAGGGGTGTATTTCAGCCAGAGGAGGTATGCCGATGCCCTGAGGATCTATAACAAGGCTTTAACCGCTGTCAAAATTATGGGTAATTTACCCGAACAGGCAACCACCTTAAGCAATATTGCTTTTGTTTACCGGACCCAGGCAGACAACGCCAAAGCCAAGAATTCTGATCAGGAAGGTGTCCTCATCGCTGACCCCAACGAATATGAGAGGCAGTATGGCAAAGCGTTGGATCTCTATCAGCAAGCTCTGGGGATAATCCGAAAGGTTGGCGATCATGAGGCAGAAGCAGCCACCCTGAACAACATTGGAGGGGTCAACATCAGCCTCGAACAGTATGCCGAAGCGCTGAATGCTTACCAGGAAGCCCTGAAAGTCTACGAACAGATTGGGGACCTTCCTGGTCAGGGCACGACCCGCTACAACATTGGGGTCACCTATGCTCGTCAGGAAAAATACAAGGAAGCCCTCTCTTTCTATAAAGGGGCACAGTCGATCTATGAAAAGTTGAGCGATCGCGCCCGCAGTCTCGAAATCAGCAACGCGATTAGAGCGCTTGAAAGCAGACACAAAGCGATTTAGTTGCCAGTGAGCAGAAAGAGGAGTTATGGGAAGGCTGAAGGCTGAAGGCTAAATCTCATCCTGTCGCACCTCCTCACCCCTCCCTCCTCACTCCTCACCACCACCCCTTTCCTCAGCAAGACGACTTTAGATACAGATATAAAGCCTCAATTGTGTTTATCATTTGGGAGGTTAGTAGGGATGGGCAGACATGCAACTCGAATACGCGCAATCTTCTCCGGTAACGACTTCTCCAGAGCCAGTTCCCGGTTATCGGTTTCAGCCTCGCACAATTTACCCCCTGGGAGCCTATGCCATTCAGGGCATTGCTACTTTAAATGGTGACTTAGTGGCGTTGGATTCGGTGCGGGGATATCTTCTGAAAGTTGACCCGGTGACCGACAACACAACCATTCTGAATTCTAACCAGGTAGATGAGTTTATTGATGCAACTGGGTTAGCCATTTGGGAAGAAACACTCTGGTTTGCCCGTGATAACAGTGTGTACTTCTGTGACCTGAACACTTTAAAGCCTCAGCTTTTCCTGACAATGCCCTATCCAGTTGATGGGATCGGGGTGTGGCAAAAAACAGTTTATCTATCCAGCCAGAAAGAAGGCTATATTTCCATTTTTGAGTTCAACCCGCAGCGGCTGATTACCCGTTTTCCGCTACCGGGAGTAGGCGCTGAAAATTTGATGATTCGGGGAGAAGAATTATGGCTCTGCGATCGCACTGAGCAAAGTGTTTACTGTCTGGATCGGGCAACGGGTGAGCTTCAGTTCAGTGTACTCACCCCCTACGAGGGACCTTCAGGGCTAACGTTTTTGCCTAACCCTGAAACCGGCGAAGAGGTTCTGTATGTTTCCTATGCTGGGGAAGAACCTTACATTCGGGATAATCCCAACAATCCAGAGGGACAGTTTGAGCTAACTTTCCGCGATCGCACGTTCATCCATCCGCTCTACATTCAGTTCAACCCCAAAGACCATTACGCGCTCTCCAATGGCTTTCTAGTGGAAATGTCCTATGCCGAGGAAATGTTGCCGCTGGAAGAATTTGATCTAAAAAATGTGGAGTGGCGGATTGCCCTGCCTACCGAAACTCACCGTCAGCGAGTCCTCAAGGTGGAACCGATTGGATTGCCTTTCACAGAAGAGATTCAGGATGGGCAGCGAGTTGCTGTGTTCCGGTTTGACTCGCTCAAGTTTAACGAACGTCACCTGTTTGGTTGGAAGGCGCTGCTAGAAGTACGGGGTATTAAGTACCTGTTCAACCCAGACGATGTAGATAGGGTTCCGTCTCTCTCACCGGAGTATCAGACACGCTACCTGGTTGATGATGATGAACTGGCAATGGATACACCCATCATTAAGCAGGCAGCCCAGGAGGCGATCGGCACCGAAACCAACCTGCTGCGAAAGCTCCTAAAAATCCGTAACTATGTTTACGATCGCCTCTCCTATAGTCTCACCTCAAAGATTGACACGCCAGATGTGGTCCTGGAACGGGGGATTGGCTCCTGCGGTGAGTATGTCGGCGTACTGCTGGCATTGGCACGGTTAAATGGCATCGCCTGCCGCACGGTCGGGCGTTACAAATGCCCGCCTAAAGCAAATCAACAGCGTGTGCCGCTGGAACCAGACTACAACCATGTCTGGCTGGAGTTCTATCTTCCCGGCTACGGCTGGCTACCAATGGAGTCAAACCCCGATGATGTAGTAGAGCGGGGACCTTACCCCACGCGCTTTTTCATGGGCTTACCCTGGTATCACGCTGAAATTGGCAAAGGTATTTCGTTTGAAACCATCAACGCCGCCGATGCAGGAGTCGATATTTCCATTGGTGAATTAGCCATCAATCATGTCCGATTTACCATTCTAGGAGAACTGCCACCTTCGGTTGAGTAGGTGGTCAGTCAAACAAAAACCCCCTCGCATATGTCTTTATGCGAGGGGAGAGAGCGTTGACTAGAGGTTATTCGGGAGGAACCGAATTTTTAAAGTTGTAAAGCGTTACGCATCAGGTAAGATGCTGCTGCCGTAGGCATCTGAAGTGTTAAAGGCAGGAACACGAACGCTGTAGTCGATTTTGGTACCTGTGATTGACTCAGACAGTTTCTCGAAAGACTCAGAGCGCCAGTTGCGTGCATGAATGGGTTTGTTTTGTTCACCCCGAAAATAGGCTTGAGTTCCCAGAATGGCTGCGGCAGCCCAACCAACAATAAACACTGCAATCAGAACAGCCATAACCAACCTCCTGTAAAGTTTTGTTTCGTCATGTAAATCAATGTAACAAAAGTTTACATAAATTGCAAATCTACCTTTGGGTGGGGAAAACCGACTTGGGGATGGCGGTTGATCGGCTTTGGCTTGTAATGGGCGTTGCTGAATGTGAGGATCAAGCCCAGCATTGGCTAGATCAGATAACTTGTGTGTACACCGTAGCCCAAGGGTGAAGATGTACACACAAGTCATGAAAGTTGAATCGGCAGGGCGATCGCAGAGTCAACGGTGAATGCCAAAACTCTGCTTGGGGGGCAGCCCCTCAACCTCCGTGGCAGGGGATTTTGCTAGTGAGAACACGAGAAAAACTTTGTCAGTTCTCACCAGTAAAACAGGTTGCGTCCCCCGCACCCCCTCCAAAACGATGCGATCTCGTCGTCAATGGCAACATTCATCCGATTTGGGCCTTCAAGCAAGAGCAACTGGGTGGCAAGGGGAACGGTTGTTTTTTGAAGCGGAGGCAATGTTTGACCGATTCTCGTCGCGCTAGACTTGAAGCCCCAACGCTAAAAGTCTTGCGGGGGGTTTGGGGGAGTTAGGACCCCAAGGGGCGGGGGACAACGTATGTTTCTGCGTCGCTGTGCCGAAGAAACTATGTTGGTAAGGGGGGAAGTCCCCCAGAGCGAGGTTCCAACGAAGCCGAGATCTGCATACACCTTAGCCCATCGGGAGAGGTAACAAGAATTTAAAACATCTTCTAAGGGAAAAAGCACTAACGGACTCTCTTGGAAACGAAGTCTATCTGATACAGGCGCTAAGCCCCATCGCCCAGTTCCGCTGTTTTCACAGAAAGTTGCTTCGGTTGTTCACCCCGCAAAATCTTGACTTGCAGGCTCTGTCCTAATTTGCTGTTCTCCACCAGGTAAGAAAGAAGTTAGGAAATGACATATAGCGTTTCCTTTCTGGGTGAGGTACATCTTATCTCTTTGAATCGAGGGTTCTACGGCTATCCATGTACCTCACTGGATTCAAAAACGCTATAATCCTGACCTGAGGAGCCTCTCTACTTTATTCTGGATTTTATTCTGCCAGGAACAGTGCTTCAAAGGACACCCTGCGATCGCGCCACCTCTGCTCCCAATGTCCTAATACCAATTTGAATTGCACCACAACAGATCCCGGTACGGGCTTGGCACTGCCAAGCCCCTCCTGAACTTTGATGTGCCCACAAATCCGTTTAAATTCGGTATAAGCTATCAGCGATAGCTGTACAAAGCATCGTCGTACCAGGCTAGAATCTTGAGTACCTGAACTTTTCAAGCCTTACCTGAATGGCAGCTACTGAACGTCCCCGACGACAAGAGATCAATTACCTTGATGATGGTCATATCCATGAGCATGACCACGTCAGCCATGAGCACGATACGTCCATTCATCCCCATGTCCACAGTGAAGAGTCCCTGCGGCGAATCGTCAACCGCCTTTCTCGCATTGAAGGGCACATCCGGGGCATCAAAACAATGGTTCAGGAAAGCCGCCCATGTCCAGATGTGCTGGTTCAGGTTGCTGCTGTACGGGGTGCCCTCGATCGGGTGGCACGGATCATTTTGGATGAACATCTGACCCAATGCATCGCCCGCGCCGCTGAAGAAGGAAATATTGAAGCAGAAATTGAAGAGTTGAAAACTGCTCTTGATCGCTTTCTTTTGTAGTGAGGTCAGGGGGTTAGTACCCTAAACCTCTCAACTTCCAACTCTCACTCGACACCCCGTACCTCCCTACTAAACCACACTGGCAAACATTTCCTCGAATCCCTTAGTGGGAGCATCTGCCTGGGTTACCACTTCCACGATTTTGTTGCGGGCATTGGGTTGGGAGAGTGCCTTAACACAAATTTGAGCGACCTTCGTGCGGGGAATGCTGCCTTCAAATAGGTGATCAGCCGCCGCCATCACAATAGGGTCGGAGCTTTCGTCATTTTTTAACCCACCGGGTCGAACAATGGTGTAGGTCAATCCACTCTGTTGCAGGTATTCCTCTGCCTGCTTCTTCCAGACCAGAATGAGGAAAAATAGGTTCAATGGATGGAGGAGTCGTGAGACACAGAGAGACGACACCAGAACAAAATGCTCGATCCCTGCTGCTTTGGCGGCATTGACCAGATTTTTTGTACCTTCATAGTCCACCCGGTAGGGTCCGGTAGGGTTGAAACTGGGACTGGCACCTGTGGCACAGAGTAAGACAGTGCAGTCAGCGATCGCCTCTGCTAAACTGCTTGGCTGCAACACATCCCCAACCACCACTTCAGCCTCTGGCGGTAAGATTTCCTGAGCAGCCGCTTGATTCCGCACCAATGCCCGTACTGGAATTCCTTGACTCACAAGCGCCTGTACAATTCGTCGTCCCGTCTGTCCGCTTGCACCTGCAACTAATGCTTTCATCGCTCCTCCTTATGCGTCATATCATTATGCGTCATATGAGCGGTGATGCTGAAGAGCAGGATAAATTGGAACAAAGTTTCAACTTATACTATCCCTAAAGGTCGTGCTGATTAGCCGTATGAATTGGAATGAATTGGAATGAAGTTTCAAATTCATACAACTCTCAATTCATACCCAAAATCAGCAACACCCCAAAAAATGGTAGGCGTGGAGCTAGAACCTGCTGCCATTTGAAATCAATACCTTTCAGGTTATAAGTTTTAAGCGCAAAGACTGGCTGGTACCCGTAAATTTCCAATTGCTGAGCCAGAGCAATCAGGCGTTCAATTTGCCTTTAAAAAGACCCTAATTCCCCACCCAACAGAACTTTGCACACCATTCCGTGCGGATGCCTACATCTGAATGGTTTTCTTTTTGAATGAACGAGTAACGGTGAAGTTGAGCGGCACAGGCAGGTTGGAACACAGAATCATTTTGTAATGTGATGCGCCCAAAGCTGGTTATCGCTGGAAACCGTTTGATACATTAGCTCCCAGGAGTAATGCAGGTTTTCTCCGGTTTTGCTTTCATCATATCCATCAGGAGTCCAAACTCCGTTTGGATCATTGACCCAGACCCCTGTTTCGTCGTATCCGCGCAGCAAAATCACATGACCCGATCGCGTTAATTGGGTATGCACAACAACCGGCAATCCGCTTGAAATCCAGGTTTTAATCAAATCCCAACTGCTGTTATAGCTAAAGTTATCCTGGCATCCGTAAGCTTCTACCACTTTAGCTAAATCGAGCGGCGAATGACGGTCTAACCCATGTTGATCGCAGTAGGCATCTAGTTCATCGGGATACCGCATCTTTGGATGCTTTTGGGGGATACCTAAATATGCCAGATCCATTGCGATCGCTGTGACATTGCATGATCCTCCGGGTGCTTCCTGATTGTCGTTTTGATCGTAGTAGTCGTAGGGGGGAATGGGTAAATTAACCGATATGGAGACTAAGCTCAAGGGTTTCCCATCCTGAAGGATTTCCACATCCGGTTTAAATACATACCAGGTGTCATGCCCCTGATCAGCTAACTGTTTTCCTTGAACGTCATCACCAAGAAAAATCTTTAGATGATTGCCCACCATTTCATAGCTGGAGATCGGTAATAATGTCCCACTTGAAATAGCCTGCTTTTGTTTGTCAGATAAGGTTGTGCTTTGAGCCGGACTCAGTTTCAGCCAGGTGTCGTGAATCACTTTCAGGGTATAAGTCATGATGTCATCCTTTACTACAAACTACTCTGGGGGTACACTCCTGAAGCGGTAAAAGGGGTTGTAAGACAGAAATGATATAGCGATGCTATAGCGTTTCCTTTCTGATTGAGGTCATCTATTTGTTTGGCTCAAGGGTTCTATAGCTATCGATGTACCTTACTGGATTCAAAAACACTATATTTGGATTGTGAGAAAAGATTCTTGTGAGATTCTTCCTCACAAAACTTCTCACTCTCACAACTGATTTAGGACTGCTATAAGAGCAATGATGTCCTGATTGAACTGATCAATGTGGGAGCATTGTAAAACTGCTTCGCAAGAGAAACGCCACAAGAACGCCAAAAGCATTGCAAATATATACTTTTGTTGCGCAGGTTCCTATGATTGGCGTTTGATTGGCGTTTGATTGGCGATCGCCCTTTATAACTAATAGGGTTGCCTCAAGTGCGCCAAAGCCAGGAGATTCGTGGCAAGACATTTAGCCACCTATATGACCTATGTGATTCGCTGTTGGGCAGAACAAAGTTCTCACGCAAACATAAGCGTCTACCGTTTTACGCTGGAGATTCCTGCCACGGGGCAACGATTTGGTTTCACCAGTTCTGAGGAATTAATCCATGCCTTGAAGCTGGCGCTCTCTGAAAATCAGACTCAGGAATGCTCAGGAGTGACTGAAGATCCACCTGACCAGTCAGTCTAGCGCTTTACTGCGCCACCCACGATTGCGGGTTCAAATAGCAAGCCCTTCTTAATTTGATGAACAACAAGGAGATTTCAACAATGGAAACCCTAGTCGCTCCTGAAAATCGGTCTGTTTCCAATATTCTGTTGTCTGCTTCTACCACTCAATTTAGAGAAAACAATGGTTCAACCCAGAACATACGATTCCATTTAAGCAAAACCATTTCGATGGGGATGTCTCAGGAAAGTCTCCAGCAAGACACGAAGATCGCGGCACTACTGCAATCCTTAAATGCTTCGACTAAGTTTCGACAGCGGGCAAATGGCAACCGTCGAGCCAGACGCAGCATTCGGATCAAGCGGATGTATCCGAAATCCCATCTTCGCACTCAGAAACACGCGAAGGGATTTGGTTGGAAGCTAACTCAGACAACCAATCCGCCGAACCGTCCAAACCGTCCAAACCATCCAAATCATCCAAATCATCCAAATCATCCAAATCATCCAAATCATCCAAATCATCCGAACCATCCGCATCACCCGCACCATCCAAACTGTCCAGATGATTCCAAGGTGCTTCGTTCTCACGCGGCTCAAACTGCTATTGATCGCTATGGAAGTGCTGATTCTCTAATTGAGGGCATTCAACCGACCTTTACACAGATTGCCTCGACGCTGCCGACCGGCTCGGCTCCATCTGATCTGTCGATGGGATGGGATGGTTCCCTCTGGGCGATCGACCAGCAGGGCGCACCCCATATTTATGACCCCATCAACAATGAGTGGAATGTGCATGGGGAAGGTATTGATGCTGCCGCCGCGATCGGGGAGACCCTCTATGTATTTCGTGGCAATCAGTATGTCACGGTCAATGTCTCGACCCAACAAACCAGTGCCCCTCTGCCGATTACCTCGATCTCCACAAACCCCGACGCTCCCCTGCCCCGCTCTTTCCAAGAGGGGATAACGGGGGCGGCAGCCGTGGGTGACACCCTGTACCTGTTCTACGGCGGCTGGTATTTGCCTGTGGATGGGTCTCAACCGCGGGCCAAATTGACCGATATTCCAGGCTGGCCCACCACACCAAACTGGGTGAATGGCGTGATTGATGCGGTCTATTTTATCGGCGATCCCAGTGAGTCTTCGCAAATCAGATTGCGGCGTGGAAATGAGGGACTTGATCTAGCATTTGACGGTCAGGAGTTTCAGATCGTGGAGGGTCCCAACCCCCTCTCTTCCTGGCAAGCGAGCATTACCGCAGGCGCGATCGCATCAGTGGGTGATGATTTTTGCTTTTTCTTTTACAACGGGTTGCAGGTGCAGATGAATCAGAACCCCCTGCAATACATTCCAACCCTGCATCAAAACTGGCCCGCGATCTGGAATCCCATATTGGACCATGCCCCCAGCGGTCGGATGGGGAACCTGTGGGTGGCAACTACCGCTGGAGAAACGATTCAACATAATGGTGAAACCTGGAGTTCTGTTGTATCTCCTACCGGCTTTGAAGGAACGGTCAATTCCGTTTCGGTGGGAATTGACAGCAGCGTCTGGGTAGCCAACGGTCAGGCGTTGGCAAGTTGGAATGGCACCAGTTGGACCCCGCATCCCCAGTACGCGAGCAAGATCAACCAGGTTTCAGTGGGGGATGATTCCCGGGTGTGGGTACGCGACGGGCAGAACAACGTGCTGCAATACGACAGTCAGAGTCAGTCCTATACTGCCAACGCTCAGGTAGGACAGGCGACCCACATTGGGGCAAACAACGACGGCACCCTGTGGCACTGCAACAATAGTAACAACACCCCCAATGCCAATCTCTATCGCCTGGTTTCTGAATCAACGGCAACCTCGGAACCGTTGGCGGTAGATGAGACTGTGGTCAGTGTGCAGCGAGTTGCCACCACAGGGTTTGGTTCCTCCCATTGTTTGACACAGCACAGCGACGGCAGTCAGGGGATTTATCGCTACGATTCGCCCTATGTGTTCAAAACCTCAAATAGCTATTGGGGAGCAGGACTCATGGCTTTGGGGTTGGGCAGGATTTACATGCTAGACATAACAAACGACCAGGGGATGTCTTGGAGTGGACAAATTGTGGCTCTGGATCAGCACACGGGACAAGAAGTTGCAAGCACGCCTGTGGCTGAGGAGATTCACTCTGTCTACAACAGTCCAGTGCTTGATACCAAGCGGGGATTAATCTACGTCACAACTACTAAGACTCCAGAAGTCGTAACCGATCCAACAGGACGGCTTTTAGCATTTGATGCCGATACTTTGGCACTGCAATGGTCTTATCCAACTCCCAACTACATTCCGGCTCCGCCTGCGTTAAATGGCAACTACCTCTGTTTTGGGGATAGCGGTGGCAACCTCTATCTGTTTGATGCCCGTACCTTTACCTCGAATGCAGCCGCTCAACCCGTCTGGACACATCAACTGACGGGTAGTGTAGATGCAACTCCAGCCATTGCAGGAAACCGAATTTATGTGAGTTACTCTGACAGTAATGGGGTATCCCTAAAGATTCTCGATGCGACAAATGGGAATGTCTTACCTCAAACGGCTCCAACGCCACTGGGCTCAGGAGGTGGGGCCGGTTTCAATACAAGCGTTATTATCAATCACGCAACCAGCGCAGATGCAGATATAGAGGTTTTCATCCCCCATGACTATGGGGTGTATATTGTTCATCCATTTGCGACACCGCCACAAGTTAAGTCGTTCTCATTGCCAGCAGGCGTTGGCACCACTGCCCTGACCTATGATGATGGGTCACGCGCCGGAAACCCCACTGTCCAAAGAAGTCTCTGGTTTGGTGATTACGTCGGTAACCTTTGGAGTGTGAATCCTGACACTGGGGCAGGAACATCTGCGCCGCGTCCTATAGAGGCTCAGGGTGCTGGCATTTTCTCCCAGCCTGCTCTCTATAAAGATGCAGATGGGGGAATGACCGTGTGCGTTGGGGTGCTTGATGGTCCTGCGGATCAATCGAGCAACCTCTGGCTTTATGTCCCTGAACTGGGGAACTGGGGAAATTTGCCCACGGGAGCAACCGCGATCGGTGCGCTCAGTACCCTGGCACCCGCAGATAACGGCATCCTTTATGCAGCGGGAGGAGTTGTGCCAGCTCCTGATAATCCCGTCGTGATTTCTCAGGTATTTGCCATGCGGGTGGATGTGCTGGTGCAGGCGCTGCGCGATTTCATTATTGAATCGCAACTGATGCAAGACCCAGATGAAACAGCGACAAACGGCAGCACTGATCCCAATAATCCAATTCCACCCTCGGTGAACCGCTATCAGACTCACCTGACCGTGGTGGATAACACCAAAACCCCCCGTGCCAAGGAACCTCTCAAAATTTGGGCAGATAAGCGGACAGACAATACCCCGACGGTTATTACCCTCGGTGGCTTCAGTGGCACGCCCAGTGGTCCCAGTGGCAGCCTCGATCCCAAAACCAACACCTATACTTGCAGCATTGGTCCAGATGATGATGACTTTGTCAGTGTGCAAACTGGAACGGACGGCAGTCTGACGATCGTGAGTGATGCCACTGATATGTTTGCCACCCCATTACGAGTGTGGGCAAGCTTTATGAACTCCTACGAACGGATTGTGGTCAACCCCGATCAGGAGTTTCACCAACGGGTCACTACGGCTCATGCGGATGCCAGCGATTCTGACCCCGACAAAGTGAATCTGGCAACCACGCACAACTATAGCGGCACGCCGCTATTTAGCCAGGATGAAGTGAATGCTGGGCAACCTGGGAATGCGGCAACGGCAGTGGGGCAGATGAAGCAGGGAATTAATCTGGGTGGCACCAATACCTCCACCCGGTTAACCTATTCCCGCCTGATGCAGGGAGCGCGCCTGGTGCCCCATTCGACCGAAGGTGAGCAATTGGCAGCGACATCCCAGGCGTATACTGCCTATACTGACCTGCACGGCATGGGCTATTTTGCCACAAATGTTCCCAGTCAGCGACCCGTGACACCAGTGCAGTCCGTGGGCTTCATCTATGATTCGGGCATCGATCCCAAAAATCCCCCCAAAGACCCCACGACCCCTCGCTTAAAGGCTTCCATTCAAACCTGTAGTCACAGCGATGCGCTGGCAGAACTTGACACCTGGACAGGAGCTGACTGGAGTTCTTCGACGACGAGTTTAGAGCGATCGCTCCAGGGTCGCCG
Source organism: Kovacikia sp. CALU 1929 (assembly GCF_056784235.1). NCBI lineage: Bacteria > Bacillati > Cyanobacteriota > Cyanophyceae > Leptolyngbyales > Leptolyngbyaceae > Kovacikia > Kovacikia sp. CALU 1929. The sequence continues at coordinate 28,820 of NZ_JBXBCF010000059.1, read as the reverse complement.
CCTGGGGAACTGGTGGACTGACTTCTGGAGCTGGTTAACCAATGCGGTTGACAATTTAATTAAGATCGTGACCAAGATTGTGACCGCGATCGGGGATGCGGTCATGGTGGGAATCAATCTGCTGGTGAATGGGATTGAAAAAGTCTTTCACTGCAAGATTCAATTCCTGGAAGATATTGCGTCTGCGATCGGGTCTTTCTTCAACATGCTGGAGAAAGTACTCTCCGATGTGCTGGAAGCCCTCAGCATTTTGTTCCACTTTGGGGAAATTATTTGGACTCAAAAATGGATCAAGCAATGGCTCGTCAATCAGTTATTGAACCTGGAAGATACGGTTAATAAAAACGTTATCCCCGCGGTTCAGAATGAGTTTACAAAGGGCAAAGATGCGATTAAGGCGCTGTTTGAACTACATCGCCAAGCAGCCCCCAGTCAACCCATTAGCCAGCAAGGAGCCATTGCCAACCAGCCCCAAACTCAGGGTAGTTTTGCAACCCCACATACCGCTTATACGGCAGGGTCCCAAGGTGGTTCTTCCCAAGCAGTGCAAAGCAGTTGGGGAACCCAAAGGATGAAAACTGGCCTGCCCTCTGCCACGCTCTCCAGTACTTATCAGCAAGCTGTGGGGGATGATGATCCGATCAGCGATTTCTTTAGTGGGTTCATTGCATCCTTTGAAACATTGGTAAGCCAGGATATGGCAAATTTGCAATCGCAATTTAGTGCCAATTTTTCATCACCCAGCAGTTTTTTCGACTCAATCCTCCAAGATTTCCTGCTAGTGATTGAGGGCGTGATTGATATTGGTTTTGATGTTGCCCAGGCTGCGGCAGTGGGTGCCCCAGGTGACCCCAATGCGAAGCCACCGATACCCGCTACACCAGGTCTACTCGGACTCTTTGGGACAATCATTACTTACCTCATTGGTACAGATGGCAACAGTGGACTGTTGGGGAGCACCATTGAAATTCCGGGTATAACCTGGCTCTTTAAGCTGTTGACCGGCGAAGACTTGACCCTGCTCAATATCATCACGTTTGTGGTTGCGATTCCTGTGACCATTCTTTTCCGCGTGATTAAGGGGGTGTATCCTTCGGCGGCAGGGCTGAATCCATCACCGACTACAGCATTAGGAGTGGATGCTCAAGGCAACCTTTGGACTGATGCTGAACGGCTCGGCTTCGGTATCACCTATATGATCATTTCAGCCGCAACAGGGTTTATCTCGGCTCTTGGAGATGCTGATCCCGAAGGAGATCCGTTTTTACCGTTTGTCTACGCCTATTGCGTGCTTTGTTTGGCTTCGATTCCACTTTCTTTGCCCTATTCAACCACAGAAACCCCCGATGATAGCGGTTGGATCGAATTTGGGCTGAGTGTTATCGCTTACCTATTTTCGATCATGTGGGCTGTGAAGACTAGGGAATCAGACCCGGAAGATCCTGGTGCATCCTACTGGGCATCTGGTTCGATGTGTTTTATGAGTTGTATTTGGGTGATTATCTACGGCTCTCTCTTTGCTAGTCAAGACAAAAGTACCTGGAACAATATCTCCTTTGCAGCCACCTTCCTTTCTTATCTTTCAGGTATTATTAACCCCCTGAAGTACATTGAGGAGCTTGTTCCAGTGGTGGTCGTGTTGGATGTTGCAGCTCCTCTCACATCAGGATTAATGACGCTTCTGGACTGGACCGAAGCATACGCGACTGTAACGATTAAAAACTATCTTACGGTTGCTGCTGGTGATTCGGTGGTCGTTGTCCAGGGCGGTACAGTCATTGCAACGCTAGAGAACGGAACATCTGGAAACCCAACTTCTACAGATGTTTTAATTGACCCAACCAGTCAACTATTGATTCAACAGCAAAGCACATCCGCTCCAAACACATCAACTCCCATTTGTTTTGTCAATGCGAACGTATTGAAATCTGGCTCTACCGTGACGTGTGGCAATCAAACTGGGGGTGATGGTGTTCAATGCCAGATTTCCTGATTGTCAGGCAGTCGTCTTCTCGCTGAGCCGTGGCAGCTACCTTCAAACTCAGGCAATTAAAGCCAGTACGCACTGCCAAAGATAAAGCCTAAAGGAGCGATCGCCCCCTGTCCCAATCCCTTGCCTTGAAACAAGAAACAAGGGGCGATCGCCGCTATTCCAGCAACCTCTTGCAGCAAAATCTTCCACCCCTCACTATCACTCCCTAGACAATGGAGATCATCATGTCTGACTCCGCTTCAGCGACACCAGCAACCAGCATTCCAATTGGCAATCCAATTACCTGGGACAACCAATTTGTTGATCCAAATACACAACAACCTGTAACGGTCACTCCCTATCTGCATCGCCAAGCACCGCCGGTTGATGCAACAAATCCCACTTCCCCACCCGACCAATCCCGTTATCCCAATGTGGTGGGAACCCAACGGCTGGCTGTGACCGAGTATGCTCGTAATATTCGCAAACGCTCCTGGATGGGCTGGTTTCTCTATGGCGATGGCACTCCACCCCCAGGAATAGCCCCCGGATATCACGATCCGGCAACAGACCCATCCCCGCCGCTCTACAACGATGAAAATTGGGACTACTATTCGTGGCAATATTCCGCCGGATACGATATCAGAGATCCAAAAAATAACGGCGCGTGGAAAGCGGTACGCCTGGATCAACAGCCGCTTTATCTCAATCCTTTCCGGATCAACTACAACTGGGCACCGGGTAAATTTGGCTATCAAAAACAACCGCTGCAACCATTCTCCAACAACCTCGGCTTCTGGCAAGACAAGAAAATTGTGCGGGGTCCCAATCTTTCTCTGGCGTATCCCTACATGGTGGAATACGCCAACTATATCGATCCAACCCAACAACCTGACTTCCCCGATGAGTGGCGCAGATCCTGGCTCTACGTCCACACCCGTCCGCTGGAAACACTGGTGATGGTGCCGGGAATTAAAACCCCGACTGAGTTAATGACCGCCGGAACCTGGAACCAGGTGGGGAGCGGAAACCAGATTTTCCCCTATCCCGTCTGGGATGAAACGCTCTCTCACGGGGATCAGACGCCCTTCTGCATCAAGGTCGATCGCATGGGCGACTGGAGTGCTGATTTAATCTGGGAAGGCACCCACGCCAACGCCAAAAATTATGACCAGAACAAGTATCGCCGCACTGGATTTAATCAGCCAGGGAAGGGCAATTATCTCAAAATGTCGGTGGCGCAGGGATCGCCGCTGATCTGGTGTGAAACCAACAACAGCCAGTATGTCAATTTCTACAATTTAATCCGCACCAACGAACCGGGACACATCGATAACACCGGCGGAACTCGTTCCACCAATGCCGGAATGGCGATCGATGCCTCGACCGGGCAGGGTGTCTGGGATGTGCCCGGAGTCGAAAATGTGCAATATGTGCTGCTCTACGGCAACCAGACCAACCCGAACCAGTTCTACCACGAGGTTACACCCTTCAAGTGGAACGAGCAAACGGGCTTACCGGGTGGATGGAACCCGCCAGGGCAACAGAGCAACCACACCTACATCGCCATCTACTTCAAAAAAGATACGGTGGTTCCGGTGGACCTGAGTCAACAGAGCGGCACCGACAGTGATGGCAATCCCTACTTTTTTCTGGAATTTGTGAACAAAAACCAGAAAAACTGGTACGTCGTGGGGGCAATCCCCGTGATGCGGTACTACCACAGCGAAATTTCAGAAGACTCAGAACAACTGCGGTTAGCGGCGGCTCGACAATGGGCGGAAGCGATGGGAGGGTATGCGTTTAACTTCCTGACCGATACACAAATTGCTTATCAGGTCACCAATCTGTATCTGGCGACCACCACCTACCAAACCTTCGTTACCAATCCCTTTGTCGCGGCAGGGCAGCCCAATGCCGCCCAGATGACGAGTGATCCGACCAAAACCGTGATCGCTTTAATGCCCCACCACTATCAACCCCTGACACTGGGACCGGTCGATCCGACTCAACCCAACGGCAACCAGATTGTGTGGCAAACCCTGCAAACCACGGGGGCAGATCTGCCGATCGCAACCGTCAATCTTCCGAATGCTAACCGGAGCGATCCAACCTCTCCCAGCTATTGGGGTTACTGGACACCACGCGGAAATCTCAAAACCCTGGCAACCGATCAATTTGTCACCCAATTTCTGTTTCAAAACTTTTTGCCCCTCACCCCGCCGCCCAACTGGGAGAAGGAGTATCCCCAAACGAGCATCCAGGGGGTGCGCGTAACGGATGTGGGCACGGGCTACACCCGGTTACCGACCGATACGGATGATCCAGCAGAGGGTGACCTGCCCCAGGCAACGATTGCTTCGCCAGGGGGAGGAAGTGGTGCCCAATTGCAGGTCATTCTGCAACCCTACACCGACAAAATCCAGCAAATCAATGTGGTGGATGGAGGGAGCGGCTATACCGATGGCAACCCACCGACGGATGTGACCGTACACATTGATCCGCCGCAGGTGCCAGGAGGACGCACCGCTACCGCCCGCGCCCAGGTGGCGGGTGGCATCGTGCTGGCGGTATTTATGAACGACCAGGGATCTGGCTATCGCAGTACAATTCAGGTTTCAACGACCAATGAAGCAGGAACGGACCCTGCGATCGTTCTGCCGCTGTTTACGGGGGGCACGGGCAGCAGTTTGCAACAGGGGCTGTGCAATGTTGTAGTGGGGGGAGCGGGATGGGTGAATGACCCCGCTGCCACTGTTACTGCCCAGGTGCTGGGAACAGGGACGGGGGCGACTGCCGAAGTAATCACGCCCGGACAAATTTTAACGGTTGGGATCAGTGATGTGGGAGGCTTCACTGTTCAAGGGACTTATCCTAGCTCGGGTGATCCAGCCAAAGATGCTCAATCGGTTACGGTACACGTCCCGCCGCCCGCCCCTGGCTTGCCCGCGCAAACAATGCAGGTGACTGCGGTAAACGCCGATCAGACCTATTTCAAAACCCTGATCACTGACCCTGGAAAGGGCTACACAACGACTGATGCAACGGTGCTGCAATGCGTCTCAACCACAGATAACCGTTCCTTCTCTCTGCAAAGTATTGAGTCACAGGATGGAAGGATTGTCGCAGCAACTCTATCTGAAGTGCCTCCTTTTACGACACCGTTTGAGGTGACGTTTAAGGTTCCCGCCGATCGGACCCAACCGCAACGGGCGACAAAGGGAATGGTTTACTCTGGCTTCAGCATCAGTGCCATTGAGTTAACCAAAGAAACGATTTCTGGTTATACAGAAGATATGCAAATTTCCTTCACTGGAGGGGATCTGCTGTCACCAAACCTGGTCATACCAGAGTTCTCCTACAACATTGGGGCGAAGGGAGAAATTACAAATATCGTTCCCACGAGTGGGGGGAGTGGTTTCTTCCGAGATGGTTTCTTCACGCTAGAAGGGGGCAAGGGCTTTGATGCCGCACTGCGACCTGTGCTATCGGAAGGTTCGGGTGGTACCTTGCTTGCAGTCAAGGTGGTGTATCCTGGGTCGAATTATCCAACCGACATTATTGCCTACACCAACCCCAACCCTCTGCCCTTGGATGTTCAGGTTGAACAGGGTCAGATTGTGGGGGTCAGCCTTAGGGCTGGCGTAGATTACAGCGGTTTTACCACCATTCCTGCCATCTTTTTGATGAATAATAAGGGCAAGGTAGGGACGGATGATTACAATACTGCTCCACCCAAGGGACAAACAGCCCAGATTAACTATATTGCTAATCCCGATGGCAGTATAAAGATTGGTACAACAGATGGTAGTCCGGCGATTGAACCTGGAGCAGGATACATTAGCACGTCTTCAACAGCGACGGTGGATTCCCCTCCTTTGGTGCTTCGCTATGCCAAACTAGGGCAGGTGGTCGCCGCAAACCAGGCATCTGGATTTATTGCCACACCCGCAAAGCCATCCATCAACGTAGAGCAGGTGTTGTACGATTCGCTGATCTGCCGCTTCTCGACATTGGCTTCTACCAATCTGCGACCCTTTGGGGGTGGATTTGGGGGTACGTCAGGGCCGGATGGTTATGGCTTGGGGAATGCACTCTCTGCGGTTGCAAAGATTCTGGGTGTCCTGTATCACTTGCAGCAGTATTACGCTAGTCAAGGTCTGGATGTGCCATCCGCACGAGCCAGCCTGTTTGCAATGGATCAAACCGACAACACCAACAATGCGTTTGAGTTTCCCATCTACGCGACCAACAACCCGCTCCTAAGTTTAACAGGTGGTCTCAAGACCATGACCCAGGCGCTTCAGCGTACCCTCAGTCTGTTTTTTCAACAGGTACCCTATACCAACAATCCCGCCAGTGCTGACTGGCAGATGGCTTATTTCGCCCAATATGATTCGGCTGGGCGAGTCGTGGTCAATCCCACCGCAACCATCCCAGTCTTTGGCGTGGTTAGCACAACAATGAACCCACCTGCCATTCCCGGTAGCCAGAACTCGGGCAAAACGGGGCTGATGCAGTGGGGTCCGGGAATGTTGTGGAGTGGATTTGGGGTATCGGACCAGTGGAATGACCAGCACTACTTCTATGGCTATTACCTATCTACGGCGGCGTTGCTGGCACTGTTAGATGGAGCTTGGAGCGCCACAAAACCCGCTCAAATGTGGGCAGACCCCGATCAAATGGGAACGGCGATCGAACAGTGGATGAAGACCCTGGCTTACGATCCGGCATTGGAGCCGGATTACCTTGACTTCAACAATACCTGCCAGTTCAATCACATCACCTATAGCAAATATTCCTTCTTCGATCAATGGAATGGTCATCCCTGGGCATCGGGTGTGTCTCCCGGAAAGGCTGGATCTGTGGTGGATGGCAAAAATCCCAATGAAAATGGGGGACAACCAGACCCTTGGTCTGTGTGGGATTACTACGGGACGGGCAATGCCCCCTTTGATGATGAAAACGAAAACTCTACCTGGGAGGGATTGCAGGCGTTTAGCTCGATCATTCTCTGGGGAGCGGGCACTAATCGGAAGGCGATCGTTGACCAGGGTATTTATCTGCTGACCACGGGCAACGCCGCCAGCGATCTGTATTTCCTCGACAAGAATTACAACCTGAAGCGCGGCAGCCAAAACCAGTACACTTGGTGTCCGGTCACCACTGGCAGCCCTGCCAGCAAAGACGGGGGGGAAAACACGTATGCCCCCGACACAGGATTTGTGGATTCTGCCCCAGCCGCTTTCTATGGGGATGCTAGTGCGGGGTGTTCAATTTTGCAGAAGGGAAGCCCCTCGTTGAATAACTTCTTCTACGCCTTTCCAACAGGGTCAAAGTTTATCCAAGCGTACCCTCCCACACCCTGGACGATGGGTATGACACGCAACCTGTCCTATATGCAACAGTGGGCAGGGGCAATGATGCGCCCGGAGTGGACCGATGCCAGAAACAGCTCCCTCTATCAACCGGGGAACTGGCTGGGTATGGCGATGACCTCGGCACTGTGTGGCGTACCCTACAACCCAGGTGATGACCCGACCCAAATTCAACCCTATAGCGATCGCCTCTGGACGAGCTGGAATGTGGTGGGTACCGAACCTGGCAGTCAGGCAACCATGCAGCCTGCGGAACAACCCACCTCTGTGTTGACGCTGATGCATGTGACGGAGGAGTATGGTCCCCCCGATTGGAGCATTTATGCCAGAGTCACTGATCAGACGGGTGCCGAGGTCGATGAGATTGTGTTCACAGCGGCATTTACGAAAGTGGGTTCCCAAAATCCCCCAACCGTATCCTCTACGTTTGTTGCTTTTAATCCGGGCTGGGAGACTTGCTATGTGCTGTTCTATCGCCTGGGTGCAGATGGAACATTGTCAAACAGTAAACAGGTGCCCATCAACAACAACCAACCGATCGCAGTGCCGCCCAAGAAAATGGTTGTAGTCACCTCCTAGGGCGTGTTTTAAAGGTGCTGAAGACTAGGAAGAGTTCTGGCTCCCTTCTCCCCAGGGAAAAGGGTTGGGGATGAGGGTAATTCATCCTGCCATTCAGCAACGCCAAAATTTTTATTAGCTGGCAAAAGCTCTATTCAGGATCGCAGGAATGAAAAAGTTCATCACTTTTTTGACGTTGGCATTATCGGTTGTTGTTCTGATCTTATTGACGACATCGACTCCGATCGCAGCAACAAAAACAGATTCGGATTATCAACGCTACATTACCTTTCACAATGACTTTGATTTTCCCATCTATCCGGTGATTCAAGTGCCCGCCGATATCTGTGCTGGCTCACAAGACACCAGCGTGCGGAGAATCGTCGTCAATGGGACGGGGCAAAATGGAGGCTTGCAGCCGAATGAAACCCTGACAGTTTTTATTCCCAACGATTCCGTTACCGTTAAGGACGAAAACGGTAATCCTGAGGTGATTCGATGCTGGTATAAGTCTGGGCGAATTTACATTTTCCCCGTCAATCTCACCACCTTTGAGAAGAACATGAAGGGTGTTGATCAAAACAATTCCTCCCAGATCACCACACCTGACAATCCCCTCAATCCAGTCACCTGTTTTGAGGGGAAGCGGGGTAATTACGGTAAAGGAACATCGGGGAATTGTTTTACGGGTCATGCTGACAATAGCTTTGCTGCCGATGTCCCCGCTCAACTAGCAGAATACACCTTTGATTCGGACAATGCCGCCGCGAATGGCGACCCAGATACGGGGATGGCTATGGCGGATATTGATGTGTCCTATGTGGACGATCTGTATCTGCCGATCGCTGCCTCAGTCGTCAATAATGGGGCAACGGGCTATATGGGTGGGGCGATGCCGCTATCCCAATTCCAACAACGGCTCAGCAATTTCTTCACCAATGTTCCCTGGCCCAAATACTCGGCATACCTGAGCCAAAACCAACCCTCTGCCACGACTAGAAATGCGATCGACACAGCAAATTTGCCACCAGATTTAGGTGGAGGGACAACTACTCCCGCACCGCATCTGCCAGCAGGCTTTAACAGTATTCAGAATACGCTCTCCAAAGCGACTTCTTCGGTGTACGAGATCAACAACAGTACATCAAACTATTTGATCAGCGGAGTTCTCAACCAGTCCACTCAGGTGCAACCCTATATCGATCGCTGGATGTGGTGGGTCAATCAAAACGGACAACCCTGCTCAGTAACGGTCACAAACCAGCTTATCTTGCCCGACGGTGTCACTGGCAGCTTCGACAAGCAACATTTCTGCAACCAATTTAGTGCAACGGTGAATGCTGTCTGGACGCATTTTTTAACAGACAAGACAGACGGATTCAATAACAACAAAAAGCAATTCTATCAAGATTGCGGATTGTCCAATGTGAACCCCGATCAGAACCAGCAAAATGCCTGCATTATTCAGCACATTATTGGTTATAACTCAAAAGTGCTGGGGGGTGAGTTGCCCGGTCAGGTACAAGCGTTGTTGCGAGGCGTGGCATACGACCCCACCGATGGACAGCAGCAGTATCAATTCGATCCATTTTTGACCTTTGCCGCACCGTATAACAGTCAGTTCAACCTGAATCCCTATACCCGCCTGATTCACAGCACAAAGGATGGTGTTGGTGCTGTTGCCTATTCATTCTCCATTGATGACAAGTATGGTAATTTCCGCGATGCTTCTCTGGGCATCCTGATCGATGCGGGAGGAACCACTGCACTGGATAACCAGCAGCCCTACGACCCCTATCAGCAATACAGCATGAACTGGGGCTATAACCGGGACAAATTTAGCTTGATTTCGGTTGCATCCAGCGTAAATCTAGCAAATGTGCAGAATCCATTAAAGGCGATCGCCGCGAATAACAATAACCAACCCTTCCTGGTCAAGCAGGATCAGAATATCTCCGTGTTCGGTCATGCGGCTGCCACGGGGGACACCTGGAAACTCACCAACCCCCTCGTGACTCTGACGCAGTTGCAGAATGCAGCTCAACAGGAAAAAGCACGAACCAACGGGGCAACCGCTTACTACCAGACCCTGATCAATTACCTGTTTGGCAGTTCGCAAATCACGAGCATTTTCCCCAGCACTGCCTGGGATGGCAGCAGCCGGAACCCTGCTATTGGATTGCTGGACTTCGATGCTGGTGTGTCGGACCCGAACTGGGCTGTCGGTCAGTCACTCCTGTATAACTACATCAGCCAGCAGAATGCCGATATACCTGCCAAAGGCAATTGGGTGAGCGCAGATGCATCGCAGTGCGGTATCCCCAATCCCATTTCAATTAACGGACCCGGATCGCAGCGGCTCCCCGTCCGGCTCAATCAACCCTGCAAAGTCACCCTGACGGACAGCTTTCAGGAGAAAATGGTGTTTAGCCTGACACCTGTTTCCAAACAGGTCACAGACACTTACACGGGTGCCAAGGTCACGGTGATGAGCCTCCCCACTGGCAATCAGACCAGTGGTACTCCCCCAACCAGCAGCGATTTGACAGCGGCTGATCTGAAGTTTTGCCAGGACAACTCCACAGCCGGGAGAATGACTGGTTACTGCAATAACATTAACGTTTCTGCTGTGTGGTCGGGCGATCCCTTTTCCCGCGATGTCGTCTATATGGGGCTGGCGTTTGACGATATGCCACGGGTGAATGTCAACCTGCCGAATGCGCCGCCCGATCCACCCGATCCCACTGCTGTGAACTGGCCCACCAATGCTGCGGTCACATTTCAAGTTCAAAATGGTCAGATTGTTCAGGTGAACTGGTCAGCGGCGATGACGGGAGCCAACCAGAAACTGCAATATACCCTGTTTGCATTGACTGGGAAAAACAATGGAATTCCGATCTGGACACCGCAGACTTGCAGTCCGCCCAACTTACCGACATCAGACACCTTCTGCAAGGTCAACTTAGGACAACCTGCAACTGTGTACGTGCTGGCACAGAACGTTTCGGCATCACCACCCACCCAATCTCCAACTTTATATGGGTGCTACCCTGCGGCTAACGTATGTCCACCCGCTACTACCGGAAAACCTACAAAGACTCGTACTCCCAAGCGCTGAACAGGGCTTCTGTTATCGAACCTTCGGGACAAGTAAACCACCATTGTGAACGTGATGAACACTGCGAAAGAAATTGATCCAAATGTTGCCAAAACTCATGCAGCACTGTTTGATACCTGGTTTCCGCTTGAACAACTGCCCATTCCCCCCGCGATCGCTGCCGATGTTGCCAAAATTGCGGCGCAAGTGAGTAGTGCCATGTTAGAGGCTTTCAGTCAATCTGCATTTTTTCAAATATTGCAGGGCATGACTATACCGCAAGCGCTGCCTTTTTACCAGGGGTTAGTTCAATCCAAAAATCCGGCAGTGCAGCAATTTATCCACACAACTGGCGGTTATGGTGAAATCGCAGATGAATATCGCCAACCCCTGTTTTCATTCCTATTTGACGGAGAGTGTGGGGCGATCGCTACTCAACTGGCGATGGAGATGCGGGAGGCGTATCTATCGGGTATCTGGGATTTGCCCCTGGCGATTCCGATTACCGAAATTCAACAACCCCAGGTGTTCATGCAAAACCCGGAGATCTACGCCAAGCGCCATGCTCCGGTTCTTCCCCCTAGCCGCTTGCGCTACGACTGCGCCACCAAAACCATTCAGCATCAGGACGGGGCGATCGACTATCTGGTGATTGGCAGCGGGCCGGGAGGAGCCGCCGTTTGCCATGAATTACAGAAAGCTGGAAAACGAGTCGTATTGATTGAAAAGGGACCGTTTGTTGTCTGGGGGTCAATGGATACGCGCAGTTACTCGCGCTTGATGTTTCGCAATGACCAGGCAACCACAGCAACCAACAGCGTGATTATTCGCAGTGGTGAAACCATGGGCGGTGGTTCGACCGTTAACATTGACCTGGCATTCTCGCCGCTCTCCTCCACCATTCAGGCACGACTGAACCAATGGATTGACAGTGGCTTACTCGATGCCGACGATTACACGCCAGATCGCATTGCCGCCGCGTATCAAAAAGTACGACAGGACATTGGCACCCGTGAAGTATCCCAGGATGAACTGAATCAAGACAATCTCGCTCTGTGGAATGGATCCAAGGCATTTGGCATTGATCCATCGCTCTATCATCTGAATCGCTTCCCCACCGGGATGTCTCCCTCTCCGGTCAATGACAAGTTAGATGCTGCTCGACAACTCTTGTTGTCCGCCATGCAAGATCCGACCAATCCCCTGAGCGTGATTTGTGATGCCACGGTGGATCAAATCCAATTCACCACTCAATCGGACTGCAAAACTGTTCAGGCGACTGGAGCCACGTTGACTCTCAATGAACCGTGGACGGATTACGGCAATACCGTGGTCGATCCCTCGAATTTGCAAATTCCAGTGGGTACCACGGTTTCCATCGCCGCTGAAAATGTGATCCTGGCAGCAGGCACGATTGGCACGACTCGCATTTTGCTGAATACTGCTAAAACTACGCCCGCGATCGCCAATCCCCGGATTGGCAAAGGTCTCATCCTGCATCCCTCGGTTCCATTGATTGGGGTGTTCGATCGCACGATTAATCTGCTGGAAGGGTTAGACAGTGCCACCTTTGTTGATGCCTTTGGAGTCACGCCAGGGTTGATTTATGAAACGATGGGAGGCTTACCCGCCTATGGTTCCCTGATGATTCCCGGCAACGGCAAACAGGTGTATGAACAGGTGAGCCGGTTTAATCAATGCGCGGGCTTTGGAACCATGCTGGTGGATACCCCCTCCGATGACAATTGCGTCACTCTGGATGATCAGGGGAATGTGGTGGTGCAATACACGCTGAGTGATGCGGATAAACAGCGGTTTCGTACAGGGGTTGCGATCGGGATTCGGATGATGTTTCAGGCTGGAGCCAGGCAGGTGATTGTGCCCTCAAACGAGAACTTGCTCAATCAGGAGAACTTCGATCCGATGGTGGGGGTTTACCTGACCGACATTGCCCAGGCGGATCTGGTAGAACAGAATCTGAACTTTATCCCGAATCGCACTACACTCACGGCAGCCCATTTGCAAGCCACCAATAAAATCGGCATTTCTCACGAAACCGGGGTGGTTTCCAAACATCAGCGCGTCTGGAATGTGCTCACCGGAGCAGAGATTCCTAATCTCTACATCATGGACAGCAGCATGTTTCCCACCTCTGTGGGGGCAAACCCAATGCAGTCAATTTATACCCTGGCTTATATCTTCTGCGATCGATTGCTTCAAGCCATGGAGCAACCTCAGAAGGCGCTTACTCTGGCATAGAACTGACAACGCTTTGCGCTGGGTTAAGTGTAAGTTATTTTTAGAAGCCGCGCGAGCACGGCTTCTAAAAATAACCGGGATTTACACAATTGAAAATTGCTGTAAAGGAAAAATTATGACAACGAAAACCAAGATTCTTGTTCTCAGCGATATTCACATCGGCAACAACAGCGTCACCAATTGGTATCAGTCCGAGGTGCATGAGCCTTATTTACAAGCCGCACTGCACTATGCGATCGCCAACCAAGACTCCATTCAGGAACTGATTATTTTGGGGGATTTGATCGACTTCTGGACGTATTTACCCACCACTCAGCCTCCTGATTTCGCAGCTATTATGCAGCAGAACCCCAACATTTTTGGTGATCCGAAAACTGGGACGGTTGGTCAATTGGGCTTGGTGGTTGAAGCGCTGGAGGGAAAGGTCACCTACGTTCATGGTAATCATGATATGACGGTGACTCAGGAGATGCTGAACCAGATTCCCACTGGTCCTCAGACTGGTTCAATTCAGCTTTGCGCTGATGATTTTTACTTCCCTTTAGGGAGCAGCAATTCAGACATTGTGTGTACTCATGGACATCTGTTTTCCATGCTGTGCTGCCCTGACCAAGAGCAAAAGAATATGATTCAACCGCTGCCTCTTGGCTACTATGTGACACGTACCGGAGCTTATCTAGCCGCACAAGGACTGACTCCAGCCGCCCCAAACGTGGCTTACCTACCCAATACTGGAGAACCAACCGGGCTTAATCTTAGCAGTGAAGACTATCTCAAAATCCTGGGAGACCTGATATTCTACTCGTTGGGTGGTGCTATTACATCACTGGTGCAAGCTGAAACTGGGTATGGATGGAAAAGCCCCATCATCCTGGGAGATGGCTCCATAATTACCCTGAATGATGCGTTCGATCAATTTGACGGTTTATTAGGAACCTGGGAGGACAAAATTGGTTTGGACGGTCAGTCTCTAGGGCATACCGGGGCATTGGCTGCCTTGAAGAATCCCGATATTGATAATGATTTGTCCTCCTATGCAAGATCGATGGCGGCAAAATGGAACTCAAAAGTGGTGATCATGGGGCATACCCACGTTCCCGGAGATAGCCAGGACACTCAAACAACCCAAAAAGAACAACTTGCCAAGTTAACTAGTGTCCGGTTAGACCAGCCCTACACGGCTAGTACTGGTGCGCCATTTATCTATGCCAACTCAGGCTTTAATTGTCCTTCAATTCCAGATATGCAGGGTACTACACCCAAAAGTCCAACCTTTATCGAATTAGAAGTGGGTAATGGGACATACCAGGTCACTGTGATGCAAGTCATCAAGACTGGAAATGAGTATACTATTCAACCCGATCCGAGTTTGCCATCTGAAACAATTTAGATAGCAAACTCCAGCGCTGCGCGCTTAAACAAAACACAGTTGTTTTATGAGATGCTATGCAGTCAATACGGCTTCCAGTTGATAAAACTTGAAGGTGTTCTGTTCTGTAGGAGTAACAGCAGCGATCGCCTGATAGCGATCGAGCACTTCAGTAATGAATGCGGTCCATTCCGTTTCTGGTAAAAAACGAGTCCACTCAACCAGGGTGACTTTGCAGTAGTCAAAAAATGCCTGACGGGTCTGGAAATCCCAGGACTTGTCCTCAACGTGTAACCGCAAGACTTTCAACCCCTGCTGCTCGACCAGACGACGAAATTCCTCAGGAGTGGGGTGAAAGTAAGGTCTGGAATGGTTTTGGAAGTAGGGAAGCCAGGCTGGTAAATGGCAAACCTCCTCGATCAAATCTTCAATGGATTTGCGTTCGCCTTCTGGAACAAACCGCAAGCAGACCTTTCCTGCTGGCTTTAAAGCCGCATGAATAGAACGAATAGCAGCGGATTGCTCAGGTATCCAGTGCAGTGCATTAAAGGAAACAATCTGATCAAACTCGTGGGAGTAAGGGAGATGGCGGGCATCGGCGATGGCAAAGCGGAGATTGGGATGAGAAAGCGCATAATGCTGCGCAGCAAAGGTGATCATGTTCTGAGACGCATCAACACCCAGAACGGAACCCTGGGGAACTCTCTCCGCGATCGCGGCTGTAATCTTGCCATTGCCGCAGCCAATATCCAAGATGTGTTCATTTCCCTGTAGGGTGAGACGAGATAGTTGCTCCGTTGCGATCGCCTCCTGAAGGCTGGAGATAGTCTGATATCCACTGGCATTCCATTCAGTCATAAGAGACACCCTCCAAATAACACCTGGTGTTCATCAATGGTGTCGCTATAGTAGCTGACTTTGCGATCGCTGGAATGCCATCTCCCAGGTGTAATGTTTGCAAGCATGATTATGCGCCAACCACCGATTGTCCGATTGCGCTGGGGCGTGTCAGTGATGTGGTGGTGCTTGCCTTAGGGGTGCGATCGGCGTGGCGGTCGCACCTGCTTGAGCGGTTTTTGGGGATTAAAGTCAGCCCATTTTAGGAAACAGCTCCCTGTAGGCAGCTTGTACGAATAAGTTGATCACTTGGAGTATGTCTACTGGCTTGAACAAGGGGCTTAAGCCCCTTGCCTGCTCAAGTTATTTCTACAAGCCTCCATAGAAACGATCTGCCAGACCATCTCTACAGGGATAACAAACCCCTATGCCGCAACCAGGATTGCAGGTTGCCCAATCAATTGGTCATAGGCATCCTCCACATCATGCAGTTGGGTTAGCACATCGTTATCCAACAGGTTGAGGCGGCGCTCTTCCGCTTGTTGGTTGATCTCATGGTCTTCCCGTTGCCGAACCAGTTCATCCAGTTCAGCCTTGCGGGATTGAATGTCCTCATTCATGCGCTTGACCACTTCTTGTTGATAGGTGTCGAAGCACTCTTTAACGGCTTGATAAACCTGGAAGGATTGCTCCTGAGCGATTTGAGGCAGCAGTTTAATCAGTTCTTCCCGCATGGTTAGCACAACCTTGCGGCGAGCCATTTCTGCCGAATAACTCCCTAACCCCAGCCCCGCCAACGCCATGCCCACGGGACCTAAGAAAATGCCCGTTACGGTATAGAGCATAGTTGTTACCAGCACCGCACCGCCAAAGTTGAGGAGAATCTGTTTCCAGTTAAACACGCCGGTACCCGCCATTGCGATCGTACCCACATCGCCCGTAGTCAGGGCGTACAGACCGACCGCCCATTTTGCCCAGCGGGGGGACTTATCTTCAGCGCTCAGGTGGGCATTGGGAATCACCTTCTGTCCGGTCAGTTTTTCGGTCATGCGATCAGTGACTTGCGTGTAGGACTCCCCATACTGAGTGGCACTCTTGGCTAAGCTGAGAAAAGCGGCATCCATATCTTTCTGGGCAGTCAAACTCCAGGCAGCGATTTTATCGAGCAAGTATTTCTCAAAGGCTAACCGCAGGGATGCCTCAAACTCCTGACGCTTACCCTTTTGCAGAAAGTCAAAGAATTTTAACTCTGGTTGGTAGCGGACAAAATCAGCCTCAAACGTATTTGCTAACTCCGGTAGATAAGAGCGAAAAGAGTTGGCACTGGCACTCGCTTGCCGCTCTCCCACAATCCGGATTTCGTCTTTGAACTGATCCCGAATTGTGACGAGTTGCTCAAATTCTGGTTGAACCGACCGAATCTTTTGTCTCAGTTCTTGCATGCTTTCGCTCAGCAGCGGAATCCGTCGATCGCAGGCTTCATGCACGGTTCGATAAGCTTGACGGGCGATCAACTTCGCCTGACGCAATTCGGCGATCGCCCGCTCCTTCGTCAAAAAGTGGTTGAGTGCTTTGATGAATTCTGAGAAACCTGTTCCCTCTAGCGAACCATTCCTGAGTCGTTGACGTAGCGCATTCAAAGACGAAATTTCAAACACGCGATCGTCATAGCGATCCTCTCCTTCCACCTGACAGTAGGGCGTTAGATTCGTTCTGAATACCTGGCGCACCCGATCTTCTGCCTCGTGTAAAGCCGTTAGATCTTCGGGATCAATCAACCGATTCTGGATTTCATCCCAGTGGTTAATCAGAAAGAAAACCGATAATCCCCGGTCTTTGATGTAATTTTCGAGGTAGCGCTGTTCGCCCAGGGTGTAAGGCTGAGTAGCACTAAGAACGAACAGAATGGCATGGCAATTGTTGATATACCCCAGCGTTAGCTGGTTGCGTTGCTCCGTATCGTTCAGTCCCGGACTGTCGATGATTTGCACTCCTTTTTCCAGCAGGGTCAGCGGGTACTGAACCTCCGCATACGCCACATCGGGAAATGCTGAAACCCCTTCCTGCTGGAGTTTCTTGGCTTCTTCCGGTGGAATCGTGTATCGCTGCTTAAAGGTTTCAAAATCCAGCGGTTCTGGCGCTCGATCATCTTTGAAATAAACGGTCACTCGCTTGTCTTGCCCATAACTGAGTACGGTCAGCACAGCGGTACAGGGGTTCACATCCGTTGGCAAAACGTTTTCCCCAATCAGCGCATTCAGAAACGTGCTTTTACCCCGTTTCATATCGCCCAACACCAACAGCCGAAACACGCCTTCTCCCAAATTTCGGCTGACTAACTCCAAATCGTCCACTGTACTTGCCAGTCCTAATTTGCCGGAGGCGGTTTCTCCCACCTGTTCCGCCTGGGTTAAGGTGTTGGCGATCGCACTCAAATACCCCGAAAACTCCTGACGCGCTTTGGCAACTTTGTCTAGATCATGAATAAAACTTTCAGCTTTGTAAGCCATTGAAACTCCTTAAGGTGGAAATATGACATGCCAAAACTGGTGTCATGCGGTAAAAAATCTTCCGCGACACCAGGGCAACGACTTAGCCATTTCCAGGTGAATGCTTCTGCAATGATTCCAGACCGACCTTTGAGCAAGGAAACTGGATGATTTGCCATTCCTTGCTTTCAACGGTTTAATCTGATTCTAGCGCAACGCTCTTTTACCATCATGCAAAGATCCATTTGTGATCGACATCACCCACTTGGATGAAGTCAAGTCACAGTAGGGGATGAGGGTGTCGTTAGCAATTGTCAGCCCGCCCGCCCAACGGATTGATAATCTGTAACAAAGGCGCAGGGAAATCGGCGATCGCGTTGATAATGAGTTTCATCTTTTATACAACAAGTGAAAAAATTATCCCTATCCATGTCCTTTCCTAAATTCAACCTTCTTGCTCTGCCGTCTTAAGCCTTTAAGTATTGCCGATGCGACTGCTTTCGTTCCGGATAAAAGAAGGCTAACGCCAGTGAATCGCCAATAGATCGTCAGCCGATCGCAAACCAATCAAAATAGTTAAATTGAAAGCGCCTGATTAGTTGCGGGAAATAGATGGAAATTACTCTGAAAAGGGATTGAGTATCTAATTTGATTTAAAGGCTATTACACGAACTTAATACTAAAAATATATGAAGAATAGTAGTAGGCATGTACATTCAAGAAATAAATGCTAAAGTAAGTCAAGAATTTGTTGGTGTGTGGATTCTCGCTTGAGCGACCACGCATTAAAAACACTGTGATTGTTCAATAGTGGATTGCAACATCAACCACGTAACTTTTTTGATAAATATCTGAATTTTTGCAGGGTAAGGTTTTAGGTAGTTGATCTGGGTGCTGATTCAATCAAAGGTGGGAAAAATATTGTGATGAACCGCGATCGCCTTCATTGATGAATTAACAGTCGCGATCGCTTGGGTGCAGCTTCACCACAGGTTAACCAGAATTGAAAGGAACTCAATATGCCTGTTATAACTGGAGTCGTGCAAAGTGCACCCTCAGGTCGAGTCGGTTTTGATACGGATACCAAATTAGATTTGCCAACAGCTAAACTTTTTCGCCAAAGTGGATATGATTTTTGCCTGCGATACGTTTCCCTCAGTAATGAAAGTAGCTACGATTTAGACCGGGAGGAAGCACAGGCGATCCTCAACGCAGGGTTAGCCTTAATGCCCGTGCAGCACGTCCGATATGCTGGATGGCTGCCCGATGCTTCCCGTGGCACCCAGACCGGACAAACAGCGGCAGATAATGCTAGTCAGGTAGGCTTTCCATCAAAAGTCAATGTCTGGCTTGACCTGGAGGGAATCAGCCCTACTGCCACTGCAACTGACGTGATTGCCTACTGCAACGCCTGGTATGATGCCGTGGCTCAGGCAGGTTATCTGCCCGGACTCTATGTGGGTGCAAATTCGATTCTCGATAGCCAGCAACTTTACAGCGATCTAAAATTTCAACACTATTGGCATTCTCTCAGCATCGTGCCAAACGTTGCAGTACGGGGTTATCAAATGATCCAATCGGATGGTGGTACCGTCCATGGCATTGGCATTGATAAAAACGTGACCCAGGCAGATGCAGATCGCGGACAGGTGCAATGGCTAATTCAGCCAACCTAACCCGCTCCTGTCACTCCTGCGAGAAAAATTCTAACCAACCTTTGCTCCAAGCTTCTAGTGTTCCGTCAGGAAAGTTTTGACGGGTCGAAGACCCGCAAAATTTAACCCCAATCAATAACCTGGATTTTGGTTACCCGTCAATCATTGATTGACTGACCACTAAAAACACTCGTTCCAAGCTTCTAGCTTGGAATGGAGTTTCTGAGGCTTTCTCAAACACGCCTGGAAAGAGGCAGAGCCTCTCAAATGCCATTTCCAGGCAGAGCCTTGGAAACGAGATGTTCTCAGAGTTTTATCAGGTTTCGAGAGTGAGTAAAGAGGGTTAAAACCCTACAAATTGCAACAAAAATCTCTTTAGATTTTATAAGGATGGATAAGATGCTTTCAGCCACGCTCAGTTTAGAGTGTCGATTGTTGTGCGCCAGCGTCGCTGCCTATGGGATCAACTCTATTGGTAAACTTGTTCCCTCAGACCCCTATTACAGTGCGGCTGGGTTTCTCACTCCACCTATTGCCTTTGCTGCGGGTGAGGATGATATTGATGCCTGTTTGGTGGGCACCACTGATCAGGGTGTTGTGCTAGCGTTTCGTGGCACAATTCCACCTGATATTCACGATCAGCAAAGTCTGCTGGACTGGATCAGTGATTTAAGTGATGCACCGATCGCTGCACCTGGTATCCCAGGCAAAGTCCATGAGGGGTTCTGGCAGGGTTTATCTGCCCTGTGGGAACCGATGGTAAAGGAAATTAAACAGCAGATGCATGGGAGTGGGCAACCATTGCCGCTCTACATCACGGGGCACAGTAAAGGCGGAGCACTGTCCAGTCTGGCGGCACTCCGACTCAAACTCCAGGCAGGCATTGTTCCCACGGCAATCTATACCTATGCTTCTCCTCATCCTGGAGATACGACCTTTGCCAGTCAGTACAAATTGGAGATTCCAAATCACACCCGCTATGAATATGGGAATGATATCGTTCCCCATCTGGTTCCAGATGCCGCATTCATTGATGCGATCGCCCATCTTCCTGGGCTTGGCGAATTCTTTAAAGGGATGGAAACCTGGAACTACAGCCCGGTGGGTACACTTCAGTTCATCCATTGGGATCGGAAAACGATCGGGGATGATTCACCCCTACTCCAGATTGAGCGATTAGCCAGACTTGCGAGCGCAATTGCAGACGGTCAATTTGAGGCGATCGTTGCAGCTCACTCAGCCAGCTGTGGAGGCGGTTATATGGGTGGAGTTGGCGCATCGGAAGTTTGTGCCTAACAGTCCTGGATATTCTTAGTATTGATGGATGAAACCAGATGATGGTTAACTTTCCACTGTTAGATATCGCCATTGGGTTGATTCTGATTTATACCTTCTTAAGTCTGCTGGCTTCAGAATTAACAGAATTTTTTACAACTGTTTTGCGGTGGCGAGCAAATCACTTACAGCAAGGGATTATGACCTTGTTAGGTGAATCAATTGCCCTCAGGCGCTATCCAGATCAGTTTAAAGACACCCTTACCGGCAGACTGTATTCCAGTTCTTTAATCAGTTCCATCACCCAGCGATCGCGGAGACGCAGACGAACCGTAGGTCCATCCTACCTGCCCTCTGAGGTGTTTGCGGATGCACTGCTGGAAGTGTTGCAATCCCTACCGGAGATTCAACAGAACGCTAACCAGGCTGTTGATGAACTCACCTTTGTAGTTTCTCAAGTGGAAAATTCAGATCAACTTCCAGCCTCACTGAAGCACAATTTAAAGCGATTAGCCAATCGAGCACAGACAGAAGCTGAAACGAGTGATCAGCAAATGGAACGGTTCAGACATGAAATTGCGCTCTGGTATGAGCAGTCGATGGCTCGGCTCTCTGGAACCTATCGGCGCAATGTTAAAGCTTTTACTGTTCTGATTGGCTCAACCCTGGCAGTTCTGCTTAATGCAGACTCGCTGTATATGCTAAGAAGAATCAGTGAGAATACAGCAACCCGATCCGTCATTATTCAAAATGCTACTCAAATAGAAGGATGTCGAGATGATTTGAGTTCGCCACAGTGCATCAGCGAAATGACCAACTTATTGGATATGACAACGATTCCGGTAGGTTGGCATCCTGTAAATTTTCGTCAGCAGTTTCCTCAACTCAATCTGGTTTATGGAATTAAGGCTGGGCTGGGTTGGCTACTGACTGGCATTGCAATTTCGATGGGATCTCGCTTCTGGTTTCAAATTCTCGATCAACTGATTCAGGTTCGAGAAACTGGAGAAAAACCAACTTCGACTGAAGAGCAAACAAGATAGATTGAAAGGGTTAATCAATCAGGTAATCAAATGGCGATCGAATCAGGGACATTCTAGCAGTTCTACCGCAAATCAGTTTCAGCCCTGGAGCGATACGTGGAGAAATTCCCTTTGCTGGACATTGTCATTGGACTGTCCTTGATTTATACCTGCTTAAGTCTACTTGCCTCTGAACTAGCCGAATTTGTGATCATGAGGTTACAGTGGAGAACCCGATGTTTAAAGCAAAGCATCATCACTTTACTGGGTGAACCGCTATCGAGAGGTGATTCAGAACAGTTCAAAGTTACGGTCGCTAGCAAACTCTTGAATAATTCACGGATTGTTTCTGGGGTTCAGGCTTGCGATCGACGCAACGGATTAATAATTTTATCCAACGTGATGCCGCACTTGTTTGCAGAAGTGCTGCTGGATGTTTTACAAGATTTACCTACCCAGGGCTTCCCCTTGTCTAATGCCCTCAGCCCAAATCATTCAAATGCTGCTGCAAAACCCATCATCCATCTCAAATCAAGTGTTGAATCGTCTCCCGACTTGTCACCTCAACTGAGGATAAATCTGCGGCGCATCATAGATCGGGTTCAACGGGTAGAACCAAATGCCAATCGACAGATGTTAAGGTTAACCGATGCGATAGGGCACTGGTTTAGTTACGCCACAATCGATGCATTGGCGGCTTATAAACAACAATTCAAAATCATTTCGTTCCTTGTTAGTTTAGCACTTGTAATTGCAATGAATGTTGACTCGCTTTATATCATTAGAAGAATTAGTGAGAATACGGCAACACAAGCTGTGATCATCCAAAATGCTACTCAAATTCAAGCCTGCCAAGATCATCTCAGTTCACCGAACTGTGTAGAACGTCTGTCCTTCCTGATGGAACACACAACGATTCCTATCGGGTGGCAACCCTCAAATCGACAAAGGCAGTTTGCCCAACTGAATGGGGTCATTATTTTGAGAACGATTGCCGGTTGGTTTCTCACCAGCATTGCGGTTGCGATGGGATCACGGTTCTGGCTACAACTCCTCAATCAATTAGGGGTCATATTGGGTGGAAAGAGGAAATCTCGACCGTCTACTCCATCGGTTACGTTCCGCCGCGATCGCAGATATAGCAGTTCTCAGTCAATGAAATACAGGAATGAGCCTGAGTAACCCGAATCAACGTTTCTCCACTGCACCTAACGCCTTTAAGGTTGTCTTCTGCGCCTCCGTTAAACCCGTAACACCAGTGATATTCATGTCTTCATAAGGGCGATCGGCTTTAAGCACCTTCAAACACTTGCCCGTATTAACCTCCCAAATTCGGATGGTGTCGTCATCTCCGGAGCTGGCAAGAAGTTGTCCTGCGGGTTGCCATGCCACTGCCCAGAGTGAACGGGTATGACCTTCCAGACGTTGCACACACTGCCCTGTATTGACATCCCATATTTGTACTGCTGGATCAGCGCCACCACAGGCAAGCCTTTGACCATCCGGACTCCAGGCAATTGAGAAGATGCGCACTGGGCTGGCTGGTAGCACCTGCACACAATCTCCCGTTTGAGGATTCCAGAGTCGCACGGTTCCATCCTCACTGCCGGTTGCCAATGTCTGACCATCCGGACTCCAGGCAATTGACCAGATCCAGTTGGTGTGTCCCGATAGGGTTTTGGGGCGATCGCCAGTCTCCAGATCAAATAGCTGAACCCTACAGTCTGCACCACCACTGGCAAGGATTTTGCCATCAGGACTGGGGGCAACTGCCATGACCCAGGCATCCGTTTGAACCTGCTGCAAACATTGCCCGGTCTTCGCATCCCATACTCGAATGGATTGATCGTTACTGCCGCTGATAATCCTGCGCCCATCCCCACTCCATACCACAGACCAGACCCAGTTGGTATGCTCTGACAGTGTGTGCAAGCACTGTCCGCTGTCCGGATGCCACAGTTGAATGACCTGGTTATCGCTGCCACTAACGATCATCTGCTGATCTGGACTCCATGCTAGTGACCAGATGCAGTTGCACGGCCCCCGTAACTTTTTAAGGCATTCACCAGTACTGACATTCCATAATCGGATGATGTGGTCATCAGAACCAGCAGCAAGGGTCTGATTATCGGCATTCCAGGCAAGGGAGCGGGTGCAAGTACTATATCCTTGAATGACATCTAAACAATCTCCTGTTTGAGGATTCCACAGTCGTACTGTGTGGTCTGCACTGCCACTGGCAAGCAGGGGTTCTAAAGGACTCAAATCCATTGACCAGACCGAATGCTGATGTCCCTGCAAAATTCGCAAGCACTGACCAGTCTGCACATCCCATAGCCGAATAGTGTGGTCGTCGCTGCTGCTGGCAAGGATGCGATCGTCTGGACTCCATACCACCTTCAATACGGCATTGCTGTGTCCCTGCAATGTGTGAAGGCACTGTCCTGTATTGGGATTCCAGAGTCGAATGGTATGGTCGGCACTGCTGCTGGCAAGGAGTGGGAGATTTGATGGCATGGATGAGGCTGAGCGATCGCCATTCCCACTCCAGGCTAAACACCAGATTTCACTCCCGTGACCAAATAATGTTTGAACACATTCCCCAGTTTGGACATGCCAGCATTTGATCAGTCCATCATTCCCCCCACTGACCAGCCATTGTCCATCAGGACTCCAGAGGACAGCTTTCCCCCAATGCTGCTGAGTGTTTAGCACCTGCAAGCATTGACCTGTTTTCATATCCCACAGTCGCAGGCTGTCTTCTGTACCCACGCTTGCCAGTGTTTTGCCGTCGGGATTCCATGCCACCGTCCAGACAACACTGGTTGCCTGCATCTCCTGCAAGCATTGACCAGTATGAGAATTCCAGATACGAATCATGCCATCGTTGCTACCCGTGGCAAACAGTTCCCCATCCGGACTCCACATCAACGTCCAAATTGTATTGCAGTGTCCCTGCCAGGACAAAAGTAACTGCCCATCCATCGCCCGTCGAACAAAGATATTGCCACTTCCGTCTCCACTCGCCAATCGCTTTCCGTCGGGGCTGAAGGTCAGTGAGAACGAAACTTTAACCATTTGGGTAAATAAAGAGGTTTCAAACTGGCTATTCTGGAAATTGACAGACTGGAGCCACTCTCCCTGGAGGTCAGCGTGTCGCAGGGTGAGTCGTGAAAAGTCGTAGCCCGTCAAATCGATTCCCAAATGGCAGCAAAGATTAATCAAGTTACCTACCGCATAAACGGGTGAAGGCGATCGGCTTTGCAGGAGCTTGAGGATTTTCCGTAACCGCGTTTCAATTTGCGATGTAGTTCTGTCTATAACCTGAACCTGATTGACAACCTCGGTTAGAATCAATCGTTTCTGAGTTTCTCTAATATATTCTTTAACGTTTGTCTTAAGTAATGCATGGTTATCAAACAGATCAATCTCCTGACTAATAATCTCTTCTCCCACCTTCTCTACCAGCTTATCCGTGACGTATTCCATGACGACTGGCTGTTGTGTGTAGCTGCCCTGCCGTCGTTCAATTAAATTGCGCCAACTTAATGATTCCAGGGCTTCCAGCAACCTAGTTCGCGGAACTGGAGGTACGATGTCGGCTGCCAGTTCTGCGATCGCCGTCCATTCCCGGTTAATGGCTAACCAATACATAATGCTTTGTTCCAAAGCCGAGAGGCGATCGAACTGTTGTGCTAATAGCTGGCGAATGCCGTTGAATAGCACGATCTCTTGCTTAAGAAATGCTTCAACGTCACCACCCAACAAATCCTGAATCGAACTCGCCACAATCTTTAAAGCGAACGGGTTATATCCATATTGTTTGGCTAACTGTTGCTTCTGCACCTGGGCCCCCAACAGTCCCCTTGTCTCCAGCAAGGCTTGTGCCGTTGTCGCGGACCCAGTGACCAGGAATGTCTGCACGGCTGAGTTGCCCTCCAGTACTGCCAGTTCAGTGGGTTTTTCTCGACTGGTGAGCAGAACGCAACTCTGGTGTTGAACTTCGCCAATCATCTTGAACAGTTCACCGTAGACCTGATAGCCTGAACGGTACTGTCCAGCCTGCCTTCCTTCCTGAAACAGGGTTTCCACATTGTCGAGAATGACCAGGCAGCGATGGGTTCGCAACCAGTGAATCAGCCGTCCAATTTCAGCTCTGCTGTCCTGTTGGTTAGACAGAAACGGCACCAGATCTGCCAGCAGTGATTCCAGGGGAGGCGCATTTCGCAACGATCTCCAGATTACATACTCAAACTCAATCTGAACCGTTTGGGCTAGTTTGACTGACAAAGCTGTTTTGCCAATGCCTCCCATCCCCAACAGCAGAATCAGCCGACAGTGATCTTGAATAATCCACTGTTGTAAAGTCAGTAATTCTGTTTCCCGCCCATAAAAGATAGAAACATCAATCGCTTCACCCCAGTCGTGATGGGAATTTGCGGAGTTGTTGTCAAGGGTTTCCAGTTTTGATGGCTCAGGTTCATGAGGGGTGTACTGGGAGATCGGCATCTCCAACGAAGAGAGTTTGAGATTGTCCTTCCTGAGCTTGTCTTTGGTTATCTCGGCGAATGTTCCGTCTAACTGGCAAGGTTTACCCGCTCGAATCCGCTCGTACAGAGCGGTGGTTTCTGCCATTGGCTCGACGTTGAACTCATCTGCTAGCATTTGATGGCAAATGTCATATTGCGCTAAAGCAGCACGGCGTTGTCCGGTGCAGGCAAAAAAAAACATTTGCTGTTGGTGGGCAGTCTCACGCCACGGATCGAGCAGCAAGAGTTTACGAGTTATCGCCAGTCCCGCTGTGTAATTCTGCTGCTTCAGATATTGTTCGGCTAAGGTGTGTAAGCCTTCGATCGCAATTTCGCGTAATCGTTCTCGCTCCATTAATGCCCAATTCTCAAAATCTGGTGCGTTGGGTAGATAGAACCCTTCTAAAAAGTCTCCCTGATATTGTGTGACTGCCTCAGAGAGAGACGGGAGATTATCAGTTTCGAGGTGGTTTGCGATCGCCTGGACGGTTTCCACATCCAGGCAATAGGAGCATTCTCGGTTAAACAGGATGGTTTGTCGGGTGATAATCAGATGTGACCCTAACACCTGTCTCAGATTGGGCAGAACTGTACGCAGGTTCTTCATTGACTGGCTAGACGGCATATGCTGCCAGAACAACTCTGCCAGCATTTCACGGCTGTGCTGTCTGCCAGTCACAGCCACATAAATCAATAACGCCTGTGCCTTACGGTTAATTAAATGAGTAATTGAATTTCCATTCAAGCTGATCTGGGGGGAACCCAATAGCTTTAATACCAATGTATTCATCTGTACGAAGTGTTCCTTAAATCAGTCGGGCTGATTAATTAAGTCGCTTATATCAATGCCACTTTGAAATAGGAGCACCCTGTAACTAGATGTCTACGCAAGCCTAGTCTTCACAGCCGGAAATCTAGATAACCTTAACCTACTCCACACTCCGTACTGTCTAAACAAGCGTTGCCGAACTTGCGCCACAGCGCACTAGTGGTCTGCCAAGAATTAAAACCCCAAAATAACAACCCCTTCCCTGTCCCAGACTGGTAAACACAAACTTGACAAATCACTAGCCATCTTTGAAATAGGAGCACCCTGTAATTATCCTCTACATAAGATCAGGCGTTTTAGCCAAAATGAAATACAAAATTTATGTTTGCTGGACACTAATAGATTTTTCCCTCATAAATCATGGCGGTTTGGGACGATAGGGCATTATTGAGATTACCGATCTGGGGGATGTCGAAAATACAATAAGGGCATTCCTCCCCAAAAAACTGAGGTCAGCGTATGACGGTTGCCATTCCCGTCAAAACCATCGAGCTATCCCCCGGTAGTCATGCCCTGATCTCAGGGGTGACTTGGGAACAGTACGAAGCGTTGTTAGAAGAATTAGGAGAAGATCGGCTTGTCCCGCGGATTAACTACTGCAATGGAACGCTGGGAACTGATGTCACCACTTCCGGCTCATGAGCGTCCTCATCGGATCATTGCCTATATTGTTACGCATATTTTGGATGCTCAAGATCGGGCATGGGAGGACTTTGGCTCTACCACCTTCAAGAAACTCAAAAAAGCTGGGTTAAAACCAAATACCTGTTTCTATATCCAAAATACTGAACGGGTGCGATCTTTGATGCGGATGAACATGGAGCAAGATCCACCTCCCGATCTGGCGATCGAAGCGGATGTTACCTCAAAAACGACCCTGGCAGCTTACGCAACCCTGCAAGTGCCAGAAGTCTGGATCTACGACAATGGCAAGCTGACGATCCACCTCCTGCAAAACGGAGCCTATCAGGAATCAGCAACCAGCCTCACCTTTCCCGATTTGCCCATCGCTGAAATGGTACCCCATTTAATTCAGCAAGCCTTTCAGGATGGTACTAGTAGTCTGTCAGCTTTGATTTGAGGGGTAATTCGATGATAATTTAAGCCATCGCGTTTACTTGAGATTCATGGCAAAAAAGAAATACATCGTCTCTCTGAGTGCTGAAGAACGAGAAGAGTTGGAGGGGCTGACAACAACAGGCAAAGTTGCTGCTTACAAAATGAACCATGCCCGGATTCTGCTTAAAGCCGATACGAACCAGGAGGGAGGTGGATGGACGGATGCGGCAATTAGCCAAGCCTTAGACATTAGTGTGGCGACGATTGAACGGGTACGGCAACGCTTTGTCGAAACGAGCTTAGAAGCAGCCCTAAGCCGACAAGTGCAGCCACAACGCAAACAACGACGCTTAGATGGAGCGCAAGAAGCTCATCTGATTGCCATCACTTGTAGTGAAGCCCCTGAAGGACAGGCGCGTTGGAGTCTGCGACTGCTAGCAGAGCGGATGGTGGACTTAGAGTATGTCGAGAAGCATACCCAATGGAGTTTGA